>NZTS01000007.1 GCA_002697105.1 Methanobacteriota archaeon
AAGTCATGAGATGTTAACACGTTTACAAAGAGGAGAACAAATTCCTCTTGAAGAATTCACAGATAAATATGATCCTGTGACTAGATTGATTTTAGAAAGTGGAGGGATTTTTCCTTTTGCTAAAAAATTGGGAAGTGGAGAGATGGTTCTTCCTCCTGTAAATGAAATGGAAAAACCAATGACGATGGCTGAAAAAATAATTGCNAAGAAATTAATCGGAACCAATAACAAAAAATGTTTTGTTTCCCCAGGAGATGCTGTTTTAGCAACTGTCGATGGAGGATACAGTCATGAATTTACAACTGCACAGGTTCATAATTTCTTAAGCTCAGAGTATGGAGAAGATTACACTATTCCTAATCCACCAAAATTCGCNGTTTTTGAAGATCATTTACTTTATGCAACAGGCGTACCTCGTTTTGGGCCATTTGTAGAGAAAATACAAACTCTACGCGATCTTCAAATGACTTTTCAACAACACACAGGTGTCAGAGATTATTCAGCCGTGAATGGAATTAGTCCTGGTATTTGTCATCAAGTTGCAAGAGAAGAATTNATTGATGTTGGAGATTTTATTCAAGCAACTGATAGTCATACTTGCATGGGTGGTGCTTCAAATGCTCTTACATATGGAGTTGGAGCGACAGAATATGCGAATTTAGTTCACAATCAGTTTGCATTCGTAAAGGTCCCTGAAAGTATTCGATTCGAACTTGTTGGAGAATTAAATCCTGGTTGTACTGCAAAGGATGTGATTCTACACATACTTTGGTACTATGCAAAGCATTCTGATACATTAGATCGTTCAATGGAATTTGGTGGACCTGGGCTCGCATCTCTTTCAATGGATGAAAGAGCTACACTCTGTAATATGGCAACAGAATGTAGTGCNAAAACCGGAATTTGTGAACCTGATCAATTAACAATTGATTGGTTAATGGATAGAAGAAATGATCTTACGGAGGAAGATATTAGAGCAGAATTTGTATTACCTGATGAAAATGCTCACTATGAAGGAGGAATACATACAATTGACTTGGATCAAATCCGTCCAATGGTCGCTCATCCTGGAAATCCGGACGAAGGTGTTCCATCAGACCCAACAAATGGAGCATATATCGACGAAATTGGAGATGTGAAAATAGATATTGCATATGCNGGATCGTGTACTGCAGGAAAAGATGATGATTTTGCTTACTACGCGATGGTTACCAAGGCAGCCTTAGATGCGGGTTTACAAGTAGCAGACGGAGTGGATTGTTACATACAATTTGGATCAAAGACTGTAAAAGATTTGTCTCAAAAAAATGGATGGACTGCTTTATTTGAAGCCGCAGGAGTCAAATTAATCGATCCGGGGTGTGGGGCATGTATTGGCGCTGGACCTGGCGTCTCCAATAATCCAGATCAAGTTTCCGTTTCTGCAATTAATAGGAATTTTCAAGGTCGTTCAGGCCCTGGAAAATTATACCTTGCAAGTCCTTTAACGGTAATGGCTAGCGCATTTACAGGAAAAATTACTGCTTGGCATCCGAATTTGTTTATGGGAGCTTGAGGTGTAAATTTGGCTCGAAGGGAGCCTATGGCATTGCTGTGGGAAAAAGCGCATAGTGTGTTATGTTCGTGCATAGAAGAGGGAGTAAAATTCGCCCCACTTCCTTCTCCACCATACCTATTCGAACAGATGCCTATTGTTCAGCCTGGACCAGATATTATTTGTCAACAAGTAATTGGTTTAAATTCAATAGATAGAGCTGGATTCAGACGAATTATCGAGAATTATCTCAATTCCAATTTACCAGATCTTGTCAAACGTTCAATAGACCATGAGCGAGCATTAGACCAGTATATCTACGATTCAATTGACATGTTAATTGATAAATTTCTGATCGCAAGAATCACTGAATGGTTTAGATCGGGACTGAATCGTGAAGTCCCAGACACAGATCGATGGTGGTGGGCAATTTCTCTCTTTATTGGAGTTAGTATGCGCCGTCCGGAAGCAATTCTAGATGATGGGTTTCATCTCTTAGAATCTATCACATTGGGTGCACCACCAGGTCGATGGCAAACCAAAGCACAAAAAGGACCTCACCTAGTTGATTGGAATGGACTAGATGTTTCTGAAAATCTTGTAGAAATACATGTTGATGGTGCGATTGCTGCGGCTTGGATACTTGATGCACTAAATAATGAAAGAAAATTGATGGAAAGGTGGTGGCCAGAAATAATCAATCGACCACACTTATACATCCCACTTAGAATGAATGAAAGAATAAGTCAATCTATTGGNAATAAAGACTACTTGAATGTCCATTTGAATTGTATTTCTTACCTCGTAATTCAAGATTTAGAACTAACCCAGAAATTGATTGAAAATTTATTGGAAGGAATTGACGTAAAAAATCTAGCAAAAATGGTCTCTATTTCAGAAAGACTTTCATTTCATTCTATCCATATTTCTTTGCAATTAATTGATGCTGGATTTGATCGAGGTGGTGATGCGGCTGTGATTGCTCAGAGTGCCCTGAGTGCCTTGGCAGCACATGATGAACAGGCATTTTTGAGTCGTGTTGAAGTTGCAGCATATCATACAGATATACGGTCAAGAAGGAAGTTTGTTCAAAGTGGTTTGAGGATATTAATGCAGATTGACCCGCTCGATTCTCGATCTATTCTAATGAATTTATTAATAGAAAATGATGATTTTTCAAGAGTGAGATTACGTCGTTTTGCACGTGAAATGTGTGAAATAAATCCTAGTTCTAAAGAAAAAATTGCCAGAGTACTGGACGAACATGGAATAGATGCAGAATGGTTATTTCAATCATGAACAGCCAGTGGTTTCTCCACATTCATTGCATTTCAAACAAGTTCCATTTCGAACCATTTGACTACTTCCGCAGGTTGTGCAAATATCTCCAGTGAATCCCATAGCACGAGCTGACTCTGCTACTGAATATGCAGCGTCACTTTCTACTTCCACATTCTGCGAGGATTCTTCATTTTCGACTACTGTTTCGATAAGTGGTGTGTCCATCATATCAACGTCTAGAGTTGTCTGAATGTTGCGTTGATGGCCTACATTTCTAGCAATACCATCTGGAGTGTGTTCTGGCCTACTAATGGAAGTTGAGTCAAGATCTTCTGCTAAAACGTGGGCTAAATCATCACGATTCAAATGATTAATTGCTAACTCTCTGAATATGTAATCAACTATGGAGGTAGCCATCTTTACACGGCCTGACCCACCAGAAACCATTCCACTTGGTTCAAACTTTTGGAAAGTAAATGATTTAACAAATGCATCCAATGGAACGCCATATTGTAGTCCTATTGAAACTGCGATAGCAAACTGATTCAACAGTGAGCGCCAAGCCATTCCTTCTTTCGAAGTTGTTAGCATAATTTCCCCTAGGCGGCCATCTTCATACATACTTGAAGAAAGATAAACGGTATGTCCACCAACACGTGCCTTCATTGTCTTAGATTCTCTAACGTCAGGAAGTGGACGACGAGTTGCGATATAATTGTGAACATATGCATCTGCCAGAGGTTTAGCTTGTTCAGCTGGCAATGGAAGTGCCTCAATGACTTGTTGAATGGCATTTTCTGTCGTTATTGTGGATGATTCATTTACATCTTCCTCATCCATTGATGATGTATCAACTAGTTTATTCATCAGAGGTTGAGACAATTTACTTTGATCTCTGTATACAGCTGTTGCCTTGTTCATAGTTGTGTGTGATAAATTGTACACTTCCCGTATATCATCAATAGTTGCAGATGATGGAAGATTAACGGTCTTCGATATTGCACCTGAGATGAATGGTTGTGCTGCAGCCATCATTCTAACATGAGCCGGCCATGCAATAGAACGCTCGCCATATTTTCCACAAGGAGTCGCGCAATCAAATACAGCTAAATGTTCTTCTTTCAGATNCGGTGCGCCTTCGATTGTCATTCGTCCAAAGACATAATCGTTTGCTGCATCGATTTCTGAAGGTGTAAATCCAATGTGTTTTAGTACATCGAAGAAAGGGTTGTCAAGTTGATTCTGATTCAAACCAAGTACGTTAGTACAGAAGTCAGAACCTAATGTANTAACATTGAAAGCGCCACGGATATCATAAGCAGCACCGATTGAATCCTCTATCATTGCAAATTCTGCTTCTCCAAATCCTGCCTTTGTCAAACGTTCACGAGAAATACTTGAGCAACCTTCGATACTTTTACTTCCCATGACATATGATTCAATTTCATCGATTTGATCATCGTCNTATCCTAATTCNGTGAGAGCTAACTTGACACCATTGTTGATTATTTTCAACATTCCTCCGCCAGCAAGAGATTTGAATTGGACTAAGGAAAATGATGGTTCGACACCAGTAGTATCACAATTCATTACAAGACCAATAGTTCCAGTTGGAGCGATTACAGTTGTTTGTGCATTTCTAAAACCAAATTCGGTTCCTAAGTTAAGAGCACGGTCCCAAGTATCTCTTGCAGCATCCAATAAATCATCAGGACACAGTTCTGCATCAATACCTAACGGCTTTACTGAGAGACCAACATATTCTTTTGATTCAACATCATATGCTGCGCGACGATGATTTTGAATTACTCGAAGCATGTGTTCTTTGTTTTCTCCATATCTTTCAAAGGGTCCAAGGAAACTAGCCATCTCAGCACTTGTTGCATATGATTCTCCACACATTATTGCACTTAATGAGCCGCAAATAGCTCTTGCCTTATCATCATCATATGGGATGCCCATGTGCATCAATAACGAGCCGAGATTACAATAGCCCAATCCTAAGGTTCTGTATTCATAGGACTTTCGAGCTATTTCCTCACTAGGGAATTGGGCCATTAATACTGAAATTTCTAATGTAGCTGTCCAGAGACGTACACTATGTTGGAAATCTTCGATTTGGAATGTTCTTGTATCAGCATCATAGTATTCTAGGAGGTTAATACTTGCTAGATTACATGCTGTATCGTCAAGGAACATATATTCTGAACATGGATTTGACCCGTTGATCCTTCCACCTTCAGGACAGGTGTGCCACTCATTAATTGTGGAGTCATATTGAACTCCTGGGTCTGCACATGCCCATGCAGTGTAAGCAACCTGATCCCAAAGATCTCTCGCAGGAAGTGTCTTACAAGGCTCAGGGCTACGATTTTCTTTTTCAGCTGCTGCCAATTCAGTACGCCAATAAAGATTCCAATCATCTCCAGATTCAACTGCATCCATGAAATGGTTGGGCACTCTTACTGAATTGTTACTATTCTGACCAGATACGGTAAGGTAGCCTTCTCCTTGCCAATCTGAATCAAAGACTTCAAAGTTTACTGAGCGCCATCCTTGTTCACCAAGATCCATAATTCTCTTGATATGCGGTTCAGGCACCCCATTCTTTACCGCAGCTACAATCGCCGACTTTAATTCTGGATTCGAATTCATATCTGATGCAGCTATCTCTGCTCCGTCTGACCACATAGCAGACATAATTTCGTTTGCATGTTTTTGTAAGAGTTGACTTCCAATAATTAGAGATGAAACTTTCTCTTCTTCTGATGCTTTCCAATTTATGTATTCCTCGATATCTGGGTGATCCAGGTCTAATGTTACCATTTTTGCAGCACGCCTAGTCGTACCACCCGACTTGATTGCGCCTGCAGCACGGTCACCAATCTTCAAAAATGAGAGAAGCCCACTAGATCGNCCTCCGCCTGAAAGTGGTTCGTCCTTACCTCGGATATTACTGAAATTGGAACCCGTTCCTGAACCAAATTTAAACAATAAAGCCTCTCTCTCCCAAAGTCCCATAATCGATTCGCTTCCACCTACTAATGAATCACTTACTGACTGAATGAAACATGCATGTGGTTGAGGGTGCTCGTAAGAATTAGAAGATTGTGTCATTGTTCCAGTATCAGGATCTACATACATGTGTCCTTGTGGGTTACCTTCTATTCCATATGCCCAATGAAGTCCTGTGTTGAACCATTGAGGGCTATTTGGTGCAGAGCGTTGACTAGCAATCAGAAAGCACATTTCATCATAATATGATCTTGCATCTTCTTCCGATGCAAAATATCCGTACTTCCATCCCCAGTATGTCCATGTTCCTGCTAATCTGCGGAACATTTGACGGAAATCGGTTTCAGCGATATATCGCTCTGATGCTTCTAAATTCTGTAATTTCTCTTCGTCTGGTGCAGAGCGTTGAAGCCAAGTTGGTACTCCCTCTTCAGGTACTGGTCTAAGTGCTGCTGGGACCCCTGCTTTTCGAAGATACTTTTGTGCAGCAACGGTACCTGGAACTCCTTCAAATCCACTTGGGAAACATACGCCCAACATATTATCAGCTACAGTTCCATCCATGTTGCGAATTTCTAAATCAGTAGTGATCCAATCAAAGGAGTCAAATGGATCTTCGCCATTAGTAGTAAATCTACGTTTAATCGTCATACCACTAGTTCCTTCGTTGCTATTGTTCATAGTAGTCTGCATTCTTAACCCTCCTTTCACCTATTTGACATCGTACGCACTTCATAATCGCGCGGGAATCTGCTGGCNCAATCGAGGGTTATTGAATGTTGACGGTAGATACAAGATGATAAGACCAAAAATTAAGGTTTTTTTTGTTAATCATGATATAGAAAAACCACAGGAGTATATCGATTCCCAATAATTTGATAATTACTGATATAATAATTATACATTTTTCTAAAACATGTGCGGGATGGATTGAACAACCCCTGCCCCATCCACTNCATTATGAGCGGCAATGATGATGGGGAATATAGTATACCTGATAGTGGGTTAGAAATGGATGATTCAATTGATTCAGAGACACATGATGATGTTGATCCATTTGAGGAACTTGGTATAGGTTCTCGCTCTATTACATCAACAGATGAAAAAAACGTAAGTCGAGGTTATGATGCCTTTTCTGAACTAATGAATGATGACTCAGAAGATGATGACGGAGAAGGTGGTAGTGATTCTGAAGAAGGGCATTCAAAGTCAGAAAGTATCTATGTAATGTTACTTCAAACTGTATGGGTTGATGGAATACTAGATCCTGCAGAAGTGAGACTATTATCTAAGAAAAGGGCTGAATTAAATATCACATTTGAACGACATCTTGAGTTGGTTGAAGAACTGATTGGGTGATATTATGAAACATCCGTATACAATCGGTCTTGAGTATGGTTGGGGAGATGATGCATTAAATATAGAGGGACATCATTTACTTTCTAGGCTCTCAAAGATGTTTAATCTATCATCAAAAGAAAGAGAAAACATCGAAATGGAATTTACTGAAACTTTACCGGCCATTTCTCAGGGTGTTGGAGCCGGAAAAACGGCTTTGAAAGCGTATGTAGAAGAATTAGAAAATTGGTTTCCAAGTCAAGGAGATAGATGTGCTCAACACTTGGGAAGAATGGCTTTGGATGTTGGAATGACCAAAAATGGATGGAAGAGTGTGTTCGCTTGGATGGAATCTATTGGTCTTGGCACCAGTTTCGCCATGGGTGCATGGATGCAAGGAGATGAACCCGAAGATATTGATATTCCTTCATTTTTTGATGAAATAGTTACAAAATTAGGCATCTAATTCTACAACATTTCCAACGACCAATCGAGTGTTGCTCCAGATCTAGTAATCATTTTCCCGACACTACAGAATTTTTCATGGCTAGATTCAATTAATCTATGAAGTAATTTCTCAGGAACTTCTCCTTTGACAATGTATTTCATTGCAACAGCTGTGAAAACTTTGGGGGACTCTTGAGCTCTTTGGGATTCAATTTCGATAATCATATAATCCACATTCTNTATTCTATCCTTCAATCCTTCTTTTACATCAATCAAAGAGCAGGCTGCATGAGCATGTAACACCATTTCCATTGGACTGGGGGAGGATTCGCCATATATCTGAAATGACTTGCCACCTGAAGTAGTACCAACATATCCATCTACAGCTGTCCAACGAACCTCTCCATTCATGGCCTACTGACTGAGTCATTACGCTAGAACATTGGGATTAACACCACAACATATACGTTCAACAACTGCTAGGCATGATGACTATGGTCTCCAGAGCAAGTTCGATTCGAATCGTCGCAATTTTAGCACTTTTTTCTGTGTTATTGGCCTTGGCGCCAGTCTCCAAAGTTAAGGAATTAAGTCAAAATGATGTTGTTATGGAAACAGTAGCACGAAGTAGCCCTGATCTTACAGTTGATTATCTCTCGGCGTCTTGGACTTCAGCAGATGCTGGAGATTCCAAAAGTATCAGTACGAGAATCAAAAACGATGGAAGTTCGTCATCAGGTTCATTCCGATGGGGATTGTATTTGTCCACTGATAGAACAATTACAACCAGCGACCTTCTATTGGATGATTGGTCGCAGTCAAGTATTTCTTCAGGGAGCACGCGTTCATCGACCAAGACTGTCACCATTCCATCATCAATCACGGGTGGCTACTACTATGTCGGCATGATTGTCGATATCAATAACCAAGTCAGTGAGTCTGATGAGAACAACAATTACGATTACGATTCAGGTCGAGTCCGCGTCTATGAATTGCCTGATTTGGTTCCTCGAACTACCTCATCGTCATGTTCTACTCCAACCACAGGGACGGTTGGGGACTATCTCACATCATCGATTTCAATTCAATATGAAAATGATGTTTCCAGCACTCACGGACAATCGACCGGTGCATTCTACTGGGCAATGTATCTCTCCACGGATTCTACCATTACAACTAGTGACACACAAGTTGGCAGCGATCAATACTCGTCCAGTTTGTCTTCAGGTAGTTATCGGACAGATTCTCTATCTAGTAGCACTCGAATCCCTTCCTCTATGAATGCTGGGACCTATTATTGGGGATACATCCTCGATGTAGATTCTGATGTGGACGAAGTCAGCGAATCGAACAATGCCCGGACTTGTAATCAAATTACGCTCCAAGAGGATCTACCAGATTTGGAGGCGGCATCAGTCAGCACCTCTTCTTCTTCTGCAATCATGGGTGATACTATCACTGTGCAGTATCGGATAAACAATATTGGCACCGACTATTCTGGTTCATTCTATTGGAAACTATATCTTTCGACTGATTCAACCATCACCACATCAGATACATTCGTCGACGAATTCAGCGAGAGCAGTATCAGTGGTGGTTCTTACCGCTCTGGTTACGAATACAATGTTCCTATTCCAACTGGTATGAATCCAGGGTACTACTATCTTGGTCTAATAGCTGACAATCGCGACGGTGTAAATGAATTGGATGAGACGAATAACATCGTTTCTTCAAGTTCACGAATCGATATCGAAGAACCTGCTGATTTGATTCCAGACAACCCGTCTGGACCAAGTACAGCTCAAGCCGGTCAACAAGTGAGTATTTCTTGGAGAGTTGACAATACTGGAGATGATACATCAGGATGGTTCTATTGGGAAATGTACCTTTCAACTGATTCTACTATCACAANTAATGATATGAAATTAGGAACCACCCAACAGGCAAGTAGTATTTCCGGGGGATCATATCGAAGTGGNACATATAGTCCGACATTNCCCAGCAATTTGGCTCANGGGACCTATTATTTTGGAATTATAGTAGATTCTACCAGTCGAGTGTCGGAAGGAGATGAAACAAACAATGTAGGAGTAGGTAATTCANTCTATATCACGGTTCCAGATTATGATTTGGAAGCAACCTCAGTTTCAGTCGATTCTGGTTATCGTCAAGTTTGCGAAGGTTCTGATATTTACATCACTTTGAGTGTGACCAATTTGGGTACAGACAATGCGGGTTCTCACTATTATGAAGCTATAATTTCTACTGGGAATTCGGTTTCTGCAATCTATTCTGGTACCTCTCTTGGCTATGCGAGTGGAACAGCAAATGTCCCTTCCTACACGCACTCAAGTATTCAGGCAACTCTACCAACGACTATCACACCAGGCACATACTATGTNGGCCTCTATGTAGATTATGGAGATTACATTTCAGAATCAGATGAAAACAATAACATCGCCGTGACAAACAGTGCCCAATTGACTGTGATTGATTGTGCTCCCGATCTAGAGCCTGCATCTATATCTGGACCAGTATCTGGTGTTCGGGGTGGAACGGCACAAGTTTCCGTTCAAATTTCGAACATTGGAATGGAGGATGTTGCCAGTGTCGAATACAGCATCTATCTTTCCAATGATTCTTCAATCACTGGAGCCGGAAATGATGTATTGGTTGGTTCAGACGTGACCAGTACCATTGCACAGAATGCTTCATGGTCAGGATCTATCAACCTCGGCATCCCATCCAATCTCGGAAACGGTTGTTGGTATTGGGGCATCCTTGTCGACCCAAACAACTCGATTGTAGAAATGGATGAAACAAACAATGCAATCCCATCGAGTGGACAGTTTTGCTTAGAACAAGCGGATATTGTAATCGATTCAATAGGATACTCCTCCAATGCTGTAAGCGGGCAATCAAGCACCGTATTCATCAACCTCAGCAATATTGGCGGCTCTGATGCTTCTTCTTTCAGTGCACTTCTATTGTTATCACTTGATGCCCAGTCTGGAACCGATGATACACAAGTGGACAGTTTTCATGTCGAGTCATTAACAAGTGGTACTTCCGTCAATATTGTACGTAATATCATCATCCCAGGTCAGCACATTGGAGATTTTCACTGGGTTGTTATTGTAGACACAGCCTCTGAAGTTGAAGAGGACGATGAATCAAACAATGTAGCTGCAAGCGCCCCTTTCACAATTTCAGCACCATCGCGCGACCTATTGGCTTCGTGGGTTGAATCACCACTTTCGGCTGAGCCAGGTCAAACGNTATCGATTGAGTGGGGAGTCGANAATNTAGGTCAGGAATCCNTAGGTTTCGACATCGAGATTTGGCTTTCNGAAGATNTCATATTGGGAAGTGGAGACATTCGCCTTTCACAATCCCGAGTTCCAGTGCTGCAGAGTAGTTCAACGTTCACTGATTCACAAGTAGTCAATTTAGTCGGTGATATAGATGGTATTTGGTGGATTGTTCTAGTTATTGATTCTGGAGATGAGCACTATGAAGATGATGAAACAAATAATATTCGTATATCTAATTCAACAATCACAATTGATTCAACTAGTCCTCCACCAGCAGGCGATACCCTCTCTGGATGTGATGACCCACAAACTGATGGTANCTTTGAATCAGATGCGGCGGCGACACGCTCGTCAGCGCATCATTTGGGCGCGAATGCAAACCTCACNGTNGATGGTTGCCTTATGGGTTTAGATNTTGTCGATTGGTATGCNATTGTAATCGATCCAGGAAACCGAACATCTGTTGCATTGAGTGCTGAAGGTGCGAATCTAGACGTCGTCGTACTAAATGGTTCAGGAGCACTTGGGCAAGGAACTGTCGATGATGAGATCCGTTGGATTACAATTTCTGCCTTGAACGATGATCCTGATGATATTGGGCTGTTGTACCATATCAGAGTTACTTGGGATCCAGCCAAGCCTGGTGGTCCCTATCAATTGAGATTCATCACAGCAAATGCAAGTATCGAGACTGATTTNAGTCCNCCTCCAGTACCTCAAATCACCCCGATGGATGAATGGAAAAACGTTGACGAACTTACTATTTATTGGNAACCTGTCGTTGATAATCTGTCTGGAGTTTCACACTATGAAGTCCGATGGGCAGGTGGTTTGTGGGCACCAGTAACACAAAATGAGTCGATAGTAAATCTGTCAATGCTCATGGATGGTCGGTATTCGTTCGAGGTTCGAGCAATTGACGAAGCTGGAAACATAGGACCTGCGGATGCAACTTGGATTCGCGTTGATAGAAATGCACCGATTGTTGNAATTGAGCATCTCAACATTTCTCGCTCGCCAATACCCAAATTAGTAGTTAAGTTAACTATCGATGATGGGCTAGGCAGTGGACCAACAAATATTGAATGGTCTGATGATAATTTGACTTGGAATATACTTAGTCAAGATGGTGTAATTTTGTGGTGGGACTGGAACAATACAGAGCTGTTTATTCAGGTAACAGATGGTGCAGATTTACATACAGTTTTACAATTTCAGATAGAACCACCGCTTGATTCGGTGGAGAACACTGAAACACTGGACAACGAAAACTCACAGTCAGAGGGAAATTGGGTAGTCAACACATTGGGTGGGNTGATTGTCGCTCTAGCCATACTAGCCCTATCGATCTTCACCGTTGTACTTGCAATTCGACTACGAAAACAAAATCTCACAGATGAACGTATAGAAGAAGATTCAGTAGATGATGCAGACTATTCAGAATCAACATTCACCAATCAAGAACAGGCCGAAACATTACATGTTCCTAGTTACAATCACCTCACCAGTGGCGGGGTGTACGATCAATCTACAGGACANACAGTCTATGTTGACCCAGAGGGTCGTTGGTGGTGGCAACAAGAAGATGGTTCATTCTTGCATAATCCGGCATCCAGTACAGACGATACCNCTCTAGATGGGCTTTNATGACTGTTATGAATAACTAGTGTCCTCGGGCGGTTCATTGATGAATAGGGTCTTAATCCCNTAGAATGATTACGATGTCAGGTACGAGTATTACAATGGAAAATGGAATCTTGAATGTACCAAATGACCCAGTTGTACATTTCATTGAAGGTGATGGNATTGGGATTGATATTACTCCAGTAATGATTAGCGTAGTCGATGCGAGTGTTGAAAAAGCTTACAATGGAGAAAAAAAGATTCACTGGAATGAAGTTTTGGCCGGAGAGAAAGCATTCAATTCTACTGGTGAATGGTTGCCAGAAGAGACATTAGATGCAATGAAAAATGGACTTGTATCAATTAAAGGGCCTTTAACGACCCCTGTTGGAGGGGGAATAAGAAGTCTAAATGTTGCTCTTCGTCAAAAACTCGACTTGTTTGCTTGTGTCCGACCTGTAAGATGGTATGCTGGAACACCTAGTCCTGTTAGAGACCCGGGTGCAGTAGATATGATAATTTTCAGAGAAAATAGTGAAGATGTATATGCTGGAATTGAATGGGAAGCTGGAACTGATGATGTTGCAAAGGTTATCGATTTTCTACGAAATGAAATGGGAGTGGATAAAATAAGATTCCCCAATACTAGTGGAATCGGGATCAAGCCAATATCTAGCGAAGGGACTGGTAGAATTGTTAGAGCTGCAATACAATATGTAATTGATAATGATAGGGATAGTCTAACATTAGTGCATAAAGGAAATATCATGAAATTCACAGAAGGAGGATTCAGAGATTGGGGATATCAAATTGCACAAGAGGAATTTGGAGCTGAATTACTAGATGNAGGGCCTTGGTGCACCATGACAAATCCAAATACTGGAACTAAAATTACAATTAAGGATGTTATTGCTGATGCTATGCTCCAACAAGTTTTGACTCGCCCTCGAGAGTATGGTGTCCTAGCAACGATGAATCTGAATGGCGACTATATTTCAGATGCTCTGGCTGCCCAAGTAGGTGGAATTGGAATTGCCCCCGGTGCAAACATCAATTATGATACAGGGATTTCAATCTTTGAAGCAACACATGGAACTGCTCCAAAATATACAGGTCAAGATAAAGTCAATCCAGGTTCATTGATTCTATCAGCAGAAATGATGTTGCGGCATATGGGCTGGACGGATGCTGCCGATCTAATAGTCAAAGGAATGGAGGGAGCAATCTCAGCAAAGACAGTTACATATGATTTTGAAAGATTAATGGATGATGCAACATTGCTCAAATGCTCAGAATTTGGTGAAGCAATAATCAACCACATGTGAGTTGAATATATGGATGAAAATCTAGATGATATTCGAATAAAAATCCAAAAAATGGCTGAAGTAGCTGAGGTTAATGGAGAGCCCTTGGCTTGGTTTGAAGATCTCTATGATAGTGCAAATCGTAAGTCAGAAGATATTCCATGGGCACGAATGGAGCCCCATCCACAAATGGTAGAATGGATCGCAAATCGACCAGAAATTAATGGCAAGGCATTGGTTGTAGGTTGTGGTCTGGGAGATGATGCAGAATGGCTCCAAGAAATTGGCTTCGATGTTACCGCATTTGATATTTCAAAATCCTCGATCGATTGGTGTAAAGAACGATTTCCAGATTCAACTGTGGATTACTGTGTTGCGGACATATTGTCTCATCCAGAAAATTGGGAAAATAAATTCGATCTAATCGTTGAGATACATATTTTACAAGTTATTCCCGAAAACATTCGAGATACTGCGGCAAAAAATCTTTCATTATTATTGACTAATAATGGCCATCTTCTTTGTATTGGGCGGTTATTTGAATCAAATATTGTAGAACAACCAGTTCCACCATGGCCACTAGGGAGAGTTTGGCTAGAAAGTCAATTTACAGATCTACGTCTAGTCAATTTTACTCGATTTACTTCAGAAAACAACTCTATTGGAGATTTCCCATCTCTACCACGATTTATTGCTTCATGGCAAAAAATTGACTATTAAAAATCAATTATCTACAGTTGCACTGAAAATAACAACAGTTACGACTGGGCGATTCATTTCACCTGTTTCTACTTCAGAGAGACTAGTGATATGTTCACAACCTTCCGTGACTTCACCAAACACAGTGTGAATACCATCTAGCCAATTATGATGTGTGATATCACCTGGAATCAAGAAAAATTGTGATCCTCCTGTGTTAGGCTCAGCAGTCTTTGCCATAGAAATTGTACAAGGTAAATGTCTCAAGCCATTATCTGCCTCATCTGGAATGTTCCAATTTTCTTGATTGGGACAATCACTTTGATTTGCTATTCTAGTACCATTGCAAATGCCATACCAATCGGCGGCATATCCGCCTGCTCCAGAACTATTCTGAAAATCTCCACCTTGAATCATGAAATCATCTATGATTCGATGAAAAATTGAATTATTGAAATTTCCGTATAACACATGTTTGAGGAAATTATCTGCATGGATAGGAGCAGCACTATGATTTAATTGGATTTTGATTGTATAATTTACTGTTGAATTCTCAAGATTCTCTCCATGGAAAATATGCAACGTAATGTTGCTATATCTGAATCTCGATTCTTCTTCACTATCCCTGTCACCGAAATCACAGTAAAACTCTCGAGGTCTATCTGGTGCTTCCGCCCAAGTTCCATTTCTGCGTTCACAGTCTTCTTGCGTAATCTCTCGATCTTCGTCTCTATCATCTCTGTCGTTCTCACCAAAATCACAGTAAGGTTCTCTTGATCTATCTGATGTTTCGACCCAAGTTCCATTTCTACGTTCACAATCTTCTTGTGTAATCTCTCGATTTTCCTCTCTATCATCTCCGTCGTTATCATTGGAGTTGCATTGGGCCTCGATCGATTGATCAGCAGTCTCATTTGATTCATACCATTCACATAATGCGCGAAGAGCGTCATCAGTTCCATTCAATGGGTCGTATCCGTAAGTTATCTCCCAACCGTCTATTACCCCATCTCCATCTGTATCGTCATTTAATGGATCTGTTCTATAACGTCGTTCCTCATCCTCATCTGCTATTCCGTCCATGTCAGTGTCTATTCTTTCTAATTCAATATCTTCAGATAAATCATCATCTCTGTCTATATCTTCACTGAGGCATCCAGCCAGAGCAGAACAAAATAATAGGAATGCCAGAACTAGAGTTTCAACGCGCATATACTTCGGATGTTGGGGGTGTGTTTAATGATGTCTTGACTGACTAATCGATTCTTTCAATCATAGGATTTTCTAAATCAATTCGGAGAAAATTTGAAAATGAAGTCTACCATATTTGTGATATGTATAGGATTTTAGGGCTAATCCTAGTTGTATTGTTGTCTCTATGCCCCATGGTTGCATCCGAAGAAAATGATGACTCTGAAAGTGGAAATCAGGATACTGTAATTGAAAGAGTAGGTCCAGAGTTCTTTTTTGATTGTGTTGAAGAAGCATCACGGCCGCAGATTATTCCACCAGGTAGAATGCATAATTCATATGAGGTTAGACCTGACTTACCTTCTGGTGATGTCGTGAAACACCTAGGATGTATTCTCCAAAACCCTAATAATTTCAATATTACAGTTGAACTGAGTGTTTCTTCAGAAGTAAATATTTGGTCTCCAGATGAGTATTGTGTGGAAAGTTATTCCTATCGCTATGATTATCAAGATAGAGAGTGGGGTTATTATCCCGATACTTATTGTAATTATGGACAATGGGTAATTAGCTCAGAATTGGGAATGCAAAACAACACAATTGAATTATCGAATAATGAGACTTTGTATCCTCATTTATCAATATATGCAGACTCGTACTCCAACCCAATTCAATCAGGTTGGCAAGAAATTAATCTCACAACTAGGATTACAAAAACTCAATGGTATGGTGATAATCAGACATCATGCATAAATTGTTCAGCAATTAATTACACATCGTTTCATCTTCTTAATGAATGGTCAAATATTGAAATAAACTCAAGATTGGCGTGTGCAAATAATTGGGGATATATCTCAGCAAACCAAATAGACGAAATTGTGGAACTATGTGACCAGGATATGTATGACGCTTTCAATCAATTATATCTTGCAGAATTTATTGATGTAAATTGTAACTCTCAAATGATGTATACCAATTTCAATTACAATATGTATGGACAAAGAAATACGAATTGCGAATTTACTGTTGATTCGTTTTGGGGTATGCTGTATAATTCTACAAAATTAGAACAAGCAGAATTGCTCGCCGATCATGAAGACGAATATGGTTACTATGGGTACGGACATTATCATTTTCAAGACTATCTTGACGAAAAAAGAGAGTATCCAGATAATGAAATTAACTATTGGGGCGTAAAAGAATGCCCTGAACAATTTCCGGTGGCATACACTTTCGATATGGTCGGAAATTCAAACATGACAAAACATGGTGAGATTCAATTAATTTCACATCACCATAATTTCGATGGTCATTCCACGAGTTATAATATTCATAACCATACATTTGAGATTTCGTCAAAGAATTCAACTAATTTTGTATCAAAGATTCCTTTGGCTCAATCTGAAGAAGAAGGTGATTTTCTGGTAGTTCTAGAAAGTAGAATAATCATTGAAAATGAATCTTACGAACGAACTATTTTAGGTAGTTGCTTAACGAAATCTGGAGCTGATTCATTAGATGAAATTTATGAAGATTCTGCGTTGACTATGGGAATTACGGGAGGGCCACTCCAACGATTTAGTAACTCAATTGCATTTACTATTGGAGTGGATAGTTTTGTTGTTGTTGGGTTCTTTTCAATGTGTATTCCACCTATCTTATACTTGGTACTGACACGATTGGTAAAACGCGTCAATGAAGAATTTTGAAGAAAAAATAGCGGATGACTGATGAACCAGTGCTGATGCATGTAGTACTATGGTGGAACGCCCAAGGGGAACTAGGGACTTCTATCCAAATGAGATGAGACTGAGATCTTGGTTATTTGACAAGTTTCATGCCGCTTCCAAAGCACACGGATTTGAAGAATATGATTCGCCTATTCTAGAATATGAAGAATTGTATACTCGTAAACAAGGAGAAGAAATCACTCAACAATTATTCAACTTTGAAGATAAAGGTGGGAGAAAAGTATCCCTTCGGCCTGAAATGACTCCTTCGCTCGCTAGAATGGTTATGGCACAAGCTAAAACATTACCATTGCCACTTAAGTGGTACTCTATTCCCCAGTGTTGGAGATATGAAAGAACACAAAGAGGAAGGGGCAGAGAACACTACCAATGGAATGTGGATATTTGGGGCACTGAAAATATCTCTGCAGATGCTGAATTGATATCAGTAATGGTCCATTTTTTCAAAAGTGTAGGACTAAATTCAAACGATCTTGTCATCAAAATTAGTAGTAGAAAGGTGCTCGAAGAGGTGTTAGGAACATTAGGAATAAAGGGCAACGGTTTCACTCAAACATGTATTGTTGTAGATAAAATGGACAAACTTCCCGCTGATGTAATTGAAAACCAATTATCAGAGATTGGACTAGACTCTACTTCGATTACAACTATCCAAACTATTCTTGGAATAAGAGAGTTAGACAAATTGGAAGGGCATCTTGGAGAGCAAAGTTCAGCGGTTCTAGAATTGAAAGAGTTATTCTCAATGTTGGAATCTTACAACATCCAAGAATGGGTAGAATTTGACGCATCTATTGTACGTGGTTTAGCATATTATACTGGNTCAGTTTTCGAAGCACATGACAGGAAAGGTGAGTTAAGAGCGATTTGTGGTGGCGGAAGATATGACCGTTTACTTTCTAGCCTGGGTGGAAATGACTTGCCGGCTAGTGGTTTTGGTTTCGGCGATATGGTCATTATGGAACTATTAACCGAACGAGGATTGTTGCCCACCATTACTTCTGGGAGTGAAGATGTTGTAATTTCACTAGGTGAAGAGTTGCGTACTGTGGCAATGTCTGTTGCTTCAAAACTAAGAAAAAAGGGTAGAACTGTAGATGTNATCCTAGACAATAAAAAATTGAAATGGGCATTTCGTCATGCAGACAGGATTGGTGCGTCTCGTCTGGTAATGATAATGCCAGAAGAATGGAAAAACGGTAAAATAAAGATCAAAGATCTAATTACAGGACAAGAAGATGAAATTCTTGTCAGTAATCTATGATAAAATATCAAACTAAATTGGAAATAGATACCAAAATGGGGTCAAATTGAGCAGTAAGTAAAGCATATACTAAGCCCAATGTGAATATCATAAATATCCAAAAAATTGGTTCAGACCAATTCTTTACTTTACGGCCATCTAGGGGGCCATATGGTATCATATTAAAGGCAGCCAATATTGAATTTCCCCATAACCAAGCCATTACAAATTGATTGACAAAAATGTTACTAGTTATACCTAAGAGTAAACCTCCAGCAACTATTCCTATTCCAAAGAGAATCAAGTTTGATATGGGTCCAACCAGTGCAATTTTTCCATTTTGTTCTCTACTGATATTTCCTGCAACCATCACTGCACCAGGAGCCATGAAAACAATTCCNAATAGAGCAGCAATCACAATTCCTGTTTTCAGTCCCCTAGGATCTGCCCTAAATTCTGCCCAGCAACCATAATGACGAGCTAGAAATTTGTGCGCTAATTCGTGAATTATGAATGCTGGCCCTAAAGCTAAAATGTACAGGATTCCCCAAATAAGCATACCAATAATAACGGCAAACAAGGAATCACCACTAGACAATATCGCGAATATGCCACCCATTCGCATGAAGGCNAAAGCTAGGCCAAATGCAAGTGTAGCTAAAATCAGATCGTTCATTTCTCTTCTAGAAAAATGCCAAAATGATCCCTCGTGTCTCATGACGGGTTGTTGGAAATACATGTTGTCCATGAAGGCACGAAAAATATCTCCCACTGGGGGAGTTCGTTGATTCTGTTGAATGATTACGCGAACATGCTGTGAATTATTGGATTCATTTGAAGAGTTTTTTTGAGTGCCACGGAAAAATTCTTCCTCTTCTATAATTACGCCCCCAGTTATGTTTTTGGCCCGAATCTAATTTAGAGTTGTGATTATTCCTTCTGCATCCACAACTAACGATTCAGATTGTTTGTCATCCATTTCTGGATAATCTGTTCTTCTATGAGATCCTCGACTTTCTTCACGCGCATCAGCAGTAGATGCAATGGTTCGAGCAAGTGCAAGCATCCCTTCAAGTTCCAATGCTCTAACCAATTCAGTATTCATTACAAATGATTCATCGGATATCCGTGTGCTTTCTTTTACCATCTCTTCTATCTTGGTAGTACAAGATGATATAATTAATGCATCCCTCTCTAAGCCCAGACTTGAATTCATCAATCTACGCAGTGATGCCAATCCAGCTCCAACTGATGTGCCAGATTCAGTTCGTGATAATGCCTCTATGGAATTTTCAGATATTAGTGCCATTTCATGTAGAAAATCTTGTTTTCCGAATCCAACAGTATTGCTCCATTTGGCCGCGGAAAGTCCTGCATTTGAGCCACCTATCAAGTCATCTAAAATTCGATTGCCTGGGATAGTGTCAGCCCCATGCATTCCTGAATCTGCCGAGCCACCAGCGGCGTACAAGCCGGTTAGCCACATATCATGAGAAAGTAGAGCTCGGCCTTGATTATCNACTGCTACACCCCCAATTGCGAAATCAGGTTGTGGTTCGATTGGGACTACATCTTTCCATAAATTAATACTAAATCTTGATTCAAGAATATTCACAGTAGTAGTAAACCATTCTCGTTCAGGAATAGGTACGTTTCTAGCATCTAAAACATAATCGCCATCTAGCAATGAGACAGACGCTTCGGTCATTGTTCCTGTTAATTCAACATCATCGCCGTTAGATTTTCGGACTCGCGCACCTGCTGATAACAAAGAAATTGGTAAACGATAGTTCGATGTTGGGACACATAATGGGTGCCATGAAATAAATTCCATTCCGCGTAATTTCGCACCAGCCCTCAATGCAAGTGATGCCCCTAAGCCATTTCCTCCTTCATCTATCCAAAGGCCAGAATGATCTTGTGTAGCGAGAATAATTGCCTTACATTGAATTGAGGTTATCACTCCTGTTTGAACATCTAAAACAACTAATCCTCTAACTCTTTCACTTTCCACGGAAATAGATACTGAATGAAGATCGTATTTGCGAGGAATTCCACGTTTCATACACTGTTCTTCTAAAATTCGAATGATTTCTCTACCTGTTGAATCTCCTGCAGTACATAGTCTGGGGGATGAATGGCCTATACTGTCAGAGGGATATGGTGAACCAGATTCGTTTCTTTGGAAATTAAATCCCCATTTCTCAAGCTCGATTAAATTGTCCAAAGCTGATTCACATCGTTGATTCACTATTGAAGAGTTTGAAAGACCGAATCCTGCGGAAGAGGTGTTCTTTCCATGATGTATGTGGTCGCTTTCGAAAACAGATACNGCAAGGCCTGTAGAACAGGCCTTTGACTGAGCGTTACTAGGTCCGCCACTTTCGATTACTGCTACAGTAGCACCTGCATCAGAGGCAGCGATAGCTGACCGAAGTGCTGCAATTCCAGAACCAATGACTACTACATCCCATGACTCCATTGACTCACCGACGTATTTCCCACATGAAACAACAACATAAACGCGGCGGCTTGAAGAGCATCTAAATTATCTCATTTTCAAGGTACTACTAACCTCTCGAAGGGCNTCAATACCTAGACTACTTGCACGTCTCATCCTAACTTGTGTACTTCCAGATCCACTACTACGTTGCAGAACATCTGTAGACAATACCACTGACGAAATGGTTTCACCACCTTCTTTTCTTAAATGAATCTGGACCGGATGTTGCCCTCTACTCTTTGGAGACCAAGCAATTCCAATCCATAATACAAGGCCTCTTTCCATTAGAATNGAAAGACGATCGGCAAGTGTTTCNGTCATNGACATGGTATTCAGAGGAATTGCAGCNGGTAAACTTGGGGTNGGCTGAGGAGTGACCCTAAACGTTTGAGAAATGGGGAGGCCGTCCGGAACNACTACTTCTACTTCTACAGTNTCTTCGACTTCTCCGAAATTATGNATCATCAAGAATAAGTCTCCTTGACCNTCNGAACAAGTAAGAGGTAAATCATGGTCCATTCTCCATTCAGAATCTGTAAGCGATACATTGCCTGAAAGTATGTCATTCCTTACTCTACGAATAATGCGAAACAATCCAGGTTGCCAAGCCTCTGTATGTTCCAATAAACGGTTAAGAGTTGTAATATTGAACGGTAGTGGTTTCTCAGNTGGGGAAAGAGGTTCTTCTTCGAATTCTGATGAAGTAGATTCTTGTTGCATAATTCTATCTCGCATTTCTCTTCTGACAATCGATGTCAAGATATTGTTTAATTTCCAAGCATTCGTTCCATCTTCCCCAGTCATATTTGATAGATATACGGCTTGAACAATTCTTTCTCTAGCTAAGGATGCTGGTAATTTATTTCGAATTGATGGCTTGAGCTCGTCTAACCACGCAGACCATTGAGATGCTGAATCTGGATCCATGTGAGCTTCAATTAAATCACTTAGAACTGTGTGCATTTGACTACTATGTTGTGTTGGAGCATGGAAAGGTAAATATTTGAATTCTGTAGACCTCATTTGAATTGATCTTTCCAACCGTATTGTTTGTGCTACTCCAATAGACAAAAGAATCAAACTAGTCATTAAAATCAAGACATTACCTAGACTACCGTCTTCAAAATTATTGTGGAGAAGTACCAAGATACCAACAGAAGAAAATGTTACTAAACGTATTCTTTCGTTCAATCTATTTCCTCGNATCATACTCAAAATTCGTTCTGCTCCGGGAAATGAATTCAGTGATAATTTGTCTGTATTTTTATTGTTGTCACCAAAATCATTCTCAGCAGTAGCAAATTGTTTTTCAGCGGCATACCAAGAAGGAAGGAGTACTAATGATGGAAAAACAATCATAAAAATACCAATATTGTTTGTTTCGACTTGTTCTGAGAAAACCATCAAAACTATCAGACAAAATATCATGACAGGTCCCAATAATAATCTCAACAGTTTAACAGGTAAAGATGAAGAGAAATTTACAGATATATTCCTGAGTTTATCTGTATAAATTTCCTCATTCTCTTCAAATTCATCTAAAGGGATATTGTTCCCATCAGGATCTGGAATTTGTAATGGCATGGTCGACGAGAGATCGAGAGAATCGTCGCCTTCCATGATGCTCCGTTAACGTCAACAAACTTCATCCCATCGCAACTATTCATGAAGGAAAGGCGGTTCCATTGCAAATGGGCGTGTAGCATAGCCTGGATAATGCACCGGCCTCCTAAGCCGGGGACCGCGGGTTCGAATCCTGCCGCGCCCG
>NZTS01000008.1 GCA_002697105.1 Methanobacteriota archaeon
TCTCCAAGGATGGCTCCAAATTTTCGTAGCCCACTTTCTCCAATTATTTCTCCAGTTTTACCGTCTCGTAGCATTATATTTCTCCCATCATTTCGTAAATTAGACAATTTACAACCTGCGCCTAAATTTACTTCCATACCTAAAATTGAATCTCCAACATAGTTGAAATGTGGAGCTTTAGCTCCAGGCAAAAGAATTGAATGTTTTATCTCTGAGCAGTGCCCTACAACCGCTTTGTGACATATCCAAGAAAATGAACGAATGTATGCTCCTGGGCGAATTTCAACCTCAGATCCGATATATGCTGGACCTTCGATAGTTACATCATTTGAGATAATTGCAGTTTCGTGAATAAAGATTTGATTTTCCTCGTCCTTAACTAATTCAATTAATTGATTTTTTAGGGAATTTTCATAGTTAGGATTCAGGATATTCCAAATATCATTTTCCGGNAAGTAGGGNTCTCCTTCTGTGTTCGGATTATTTGGGAAATTTGGAAACAAATCCCTCCAATTCAGTCCCTGCATGATACATCAACATCGCTGATTATTCATGAGTTGTCCGGTTCTGAGTCAAGAGAAACAGGCCCCGCTCCAACAACTGATGCACCTGCATCCTCTGAAAATAATTCAAAATTTTCTTGGAAAAGGGAAACTAATGCTTCTGCTGCATTATCATAGTCCACAGGATTATTCCAAGTTGCTTTAACATCGAGAATTTCACTAGGTACTCCTTCGCATTCCATCGGAACTTCAAATCCAAAGCGTTCATCGATTCTCATAGGAGAATCATTCAATGATCCATTCAATGCTGCATTTAGGAGAGCTCTGGTCCACTTAATTCGAATTCTATCACTTTTTCCAAATCCTCCTGCAATCCATCCAGTGTTTAACATCCAACAAGATGCGTTGTGTTCATCGATTTTTTCTGATAAAAGTTCGCCATATACACTTGGATGCATTGGCATAAATGGAGCACCGAAGCACGCACTAAACGTAGCCTTAGGTTCTGTAACTCCCATTTCAGTTCCTGCTACTTTTGCTGTATATCCAGATATGAAGTGGTATGCTGCTTGTTTTGGATTTAATTTGGCAATTGGGGGAAGCACTCCAAATGCATCGCATGTGAGGAATACAACATTATGAGGATGCCCTCCCATCGAAGAAGGAACACGATTTTCAATAAATTCAATCGGATATGACCCTCGAGTATTTTCGGTTAAAGTCGAATCGTTGAAATCAGGAACTCCTTCAGAATCCAGAATTACATTTTCAAGGATAGATCCTGGCTTTCGAGTAGTTTCGAATATTGCAGGTTCATCTTCTTCATTCAAACGGATCATTTTTGCATAACATCCACCTTCAAAATTGAATACACCTTCTTCCGACCATCCATGTTCATCATCTCCAATTAATGGCCTCGATGGATCAGCAGAGAGAGTAGTTTTTCCAGTTCCAGATAATCCAAAGAAAACTGCAGTATCACCATTTTCACCAATATTGGCAGAACAATGCATCGGTAAATGTCCACGAGTAGGTAGAATATGATTCATTATTGAGAAAATAGATTTCTTAATTTCACCAGCATATCTTGTTCCACCGATTAGAATTATTCCATCTTCAAATGAGATGATAATAAATACCTCAGAATTAATTCCTGAAGTTCCTTCCGGTGCAAGGAAATTTGGAGCATGCAGAATAGTAAATTCAGGTTTCATCTGCTGAATTTCTTCTGAAGTTATTCTGAGAAACATGTTTCGAGCAAAGGAGGCATGCCATGCATTTTCTGTAACTACTCTGAGTGGTAATCTCAAACTAGGATTTGCGCCACAAGCAAGATCTTCGATAAACAGTTCATTAACGGAGTTCAGATGATTTTGAACCATTTTCTTTATTTCTAAATAATTCGATCTTTCAATCGGACGGTTGACGTCTCCCCACCATATTGCATCTGTGTAAGGAGTTTCATCAACAATAAATCGGTCATTTGGAGATCTACCAGTTCTTTCTCCTGTTTCTGCAACAAAAACGCCGTGAGCAGTTAGTCTTCCTTCTTCTCTTCGAAGAGCATGAGAAATCAGTTCTTCAGATTCCAAATTCCAATGAACGTCTCCTTTGGGAGACAGTCCATGGGCACCTAACCCAAGAATTCCAGCGACACCAGCAGTGTCCAGCCGGGGCAAGACCATGACTGCGTGGCCTCCGACCATATCTTTCAATGATTGCTCTCAAAAATTGATACTTTACTGTTTTATTTGCATTTGTAAGTGATACCTTCATCCCACATATCTACTCATCGCGTTACATGGCAGGTCCCCGTAAGGAAGAGGACCGCTTCCTTGAAGAGAGAAAATTTGAAACATCTCCCTCTATAGACTTAGGTGATTTAATTGAAGAAGCTAAAGAGGCAATATCTCCAACGGATAAAATGATGCTTCCTGAAAAAATCAACAAACAAGAGGATGATTCTGCAATCGGAGATTTTTTCGATCCATTTGCATCCGATGATGGAATAGGCCCTGGAAAAATCATGAAAGATGGTTCAGTTCCCATCGCCCCAGAATCAGATTTTGTTTCTTCTTTGGCTACTCAGGGAGAAGTACGGCTGAGTTGGGGTTTAATGGCCGCAATGATTTCAGTTTATTCTGCAATTTCTATATTGGTTGGGACTGTGGTTCCAGATCCTCAATACGCTTTCTTTGGATTGTTAATATTGGCAATATTTGGTTTTGTATTAGGAGAACGTTGGATTCCTCGTCCTGCAATGTACCAACTTGGTGTTGTTTGGTTAATAATTGCGATGAAAATTCTTTACGGTTTGGCCATTGAATTGCGTTCGTGGTCACTGTTTGGTATATTCCCATTAGATGATACTGGTTTAGGAATCNCTCTTCTTTTCCTCGTGGGTTTGAATATATCTGTAGCCTATCGTTACAATGAAGATGCAATTGCAGCTCAAGCGGTTCTTGTATTGTTAGCAATTTCATCCACAGTAGGATCACTCGGTGGAGAGCTTGGTGTTGCGGGAATGATTCTTGGTGCAACAGTTCTTTTTCATCTNCTGGCTCTCCATAGNAAGAGCGGAAATCTNGCATCGTTAGGNATAGCATCATCTAATCTTTGGATAGGAATGCATGCTTTGACCCCAGGTTTTGATTTAGGATCTCTCAGAGTGTTACCATTAGATACTCCAATGGTACTCTTTCTTTTGTTAATCCTAACTAATTCAATAAATGCTGCAATGGCCTCTAGATTTTCATCCTCTGAAAATTGGTTTTCATCTGGATTGAATNCTGTTGGTTTAGGAAAGCCTGCTNTATGGTCGGTTTCTGTNGGTTTAGGAATGGTTGGAGCTTTAATGGCAATAGCGGCAAACAGAGATGATTCATCTTATGCTTTGGCTATGGTGACTGGATTATTGACTATATTTAGTGGATCTTACCTTACAGTNCGGGGGGTAAATCCTAAGAGAATAATTGGTCTAAATGGAGTAGGCTTGATATTACTNTTNTTTATCTTAATACTACTAGACTCNTCTCGATTTTCNTTAGGATCTTCAATTGATGCATATGCAATCTTTACATTTGGAGCAGCATTGATTGCCGGGTGGTTATTAATCGCGAATCAAGAAAATGTATCAGATAGAGTATTATGGACTGGAGCAGTTGTAGTTGTAATTCTNCTTACAGTACTTCTTCCGGCTAAATCTTCAGATTCAGGTGGTGATGGGGGAGCCCTTCTTTCCTTATGTATCTCAGTACTAATGGCTGGTTCTGCTTATCTNGCAGTACAGCGAAAATCACCAAGTTTAGTAGGTATCGTATCTCTTCTTCCTTGGACTTGGGTAATTGCGGTAAAAATCATCACATCCTCATTTGATGCTCTCGTTATTACAAATGACATTGATGCAACTTCTCCAATAGTTTTGGAATCATTACCNATTGTAATGATGCTTTCATTTAGCTCAATTNTACAATTAATAGTAAATTTAAATTCTCCTGACGGGGGNATCAACTTAGCAGAACGGTTCTTAGGTACTCAAGATATNTCTGCACGTTTACGTGACTCTGGATTGATGAAAGTCTGGAATCTAGGTTTTGTTTTAGGCTTAATGTCCATTCTTTTTGTTTCACAATCTTCTGGAATGACAGGGGGTTTGTTGTTAACGTTGTTAGCAAGTTTTCTAGGAGTACATATTGGTTCTGAATTTGCTGATCGCCATCAAGGAAACCCTCGTTTTCTTCTGATACTTTCAGGTGTCACAACATACGTGTTAATGTGGAGACATGGGATGTTCGAGTATTTTGTTCCTTTACTCACTGTATTGACCTTAACTCTTGGTTTTGGACGGAGGGGAAAAGGTGGGGAGGACGGGATTCATATTGTCAACATGTCCATTCTAACCTTTTCAATTTTGATTTGGGGTTCATCTTCATCTCGTCTACCAATTTCACCTTTGATTGGTCCAATCGACTTATCTTTTGATTTAACCACCTTTGTTATTCTCTCGTGTGTAATTGCTACAATCTCAATTTATATTCCTCGTATTTCCAAATTAGAAAATATTCTCAGACCTGCGATTTCTGCTTTAATCCTGTTAGTTGCAACAATGGTTTCTCTCCTCATAGCCTCCCAAGATCCATTTTCGCTTCCTATTTCGGGCCTATTGTTTGTTGTTTCGACCATCATGATAGCAATAAATGGAGAAATTCGTTCTGAATTACAACAAGTTGCTCGAAGAGATGAACAATTACGTACAATTCTACAATCCCAGAAAATGCTGGTAAATTCAACTGATTCTTTAGAATCCCCCCAGAATTCTGAAACTCGTTTGCTTGGTTTTTCTAGCGAGGAAGAAGCATCTTTTGCACAGACACTAGACCCGATAGAACGCTCAGCATTAGCAAGAACAATATCAGATTCTGGTATGAAAATGATTAATCCAAAGTTAGTTGAACTTCAAGAAAAACAACGCAGGAGATCGAAAACAACTGATACAAGTGGAGATTTAGACCTTCTAATCGGAGATATTCACCATCGTCCAATTGTCGTACTTTCATTTATTGCAGTTATGCTAATAGGTGGACTTGGAATCTCTCTTTTCTCATCAACATTTACATCAATTGCATTAGTACTGATCGGTACTCAATCTATGATTCTAATCAGTATTTCAAGATCTAGAGCAAAGACTCACAATCTGAATCTTCCTGATATTCTTGGGGTTGAAACTCCCATTGCATTAACGATGATAGGGCTATCAATAATCGGAGGATTGGGGTCCAATGGTGTTGGCGCAAGTTTGAATTTTCAAACACCTTTGATGATTGTCGGAGTAATGAATACATTACTGGCCGTACTTTCATTATTCGGGCGTTCAGATATAGCTAAACGATTACCTAGCATTTTAGAATTATTAGTCGTGACATTGTTGATTTCTAGATTACTAGGAATCCCATTGAATTCTACACCGATGTTATTGCAAGTGAATCCATTTGCTGAGGGAAGTAATTTGCTTGGATGGGTATTGGTTTGGATAATTCTTGAGTTCTTATTGCTTTCTTTAGCAATGATATGGGATTGGATTGAAGGACGTCGAAGGTCATTGGAACTACCCGATCATAGAAGTGCTTCAGGAAGAGCTACTTGGGCTGCTATGGTTGCCATGCTTTCTTTTGGTCCTGCGGGCATGTTAGCTAGTTTGATTGGTTTACGTCGAGGTCTTCAATGGACTCAACCAGCTGCAGTAACTGGTACAATTCTCTCATTTTCTGCGTCATTGTTTGCTTTTACTGCATGGNTTCCAGATTTCAGTGAGTACTATCATTGGACNATAATGGCAATCGGCATCATTTGTCTTNTAGGATTANTTTGGAGTCATAGTGAGGAAAAGAGGATTTGGACATCGACTTTTACAATCAANGCTCATGTACTACTTGTATTAGCAGTATTAATTTCTCCATTTCCTCCTGTAANTCTTCTGGCAACATTACTTCTNCTTTCTACATNTACATGGGTTGTTGGTATCTTACAGTTGCGTAANGGTATGCGATTCTGGGGAGCAAGCGATTTGGTATTTGCCGCAATGGCAGGTGTCCTCACAATGGGAAGNGATTTGCTAGAACCAACTANTGCTTTTGTTGCATTAGTAGCGTTGGCAATAGAATTAGGAATTGTGGTCTGGCTAGCACAGAAACACCAAGAAGCGATGTTGACCTCTGAATGAATCTCTAGCATATCTATCAGTGGATAGGTTGATGTCAATAACACTAGAGTGAGGGTTGATGCCCGGTTCATGGATGGCCGATACCTCTGAAGAGGAAGAGCACCCTACTGTTCCATTAGGTATCAATGAAATGACAATCCCTCGAATTGCGTTAGTAATGTCTGTAGTTACATTATCTGCGCTTTTAGTCATGACTTCTATCANTGGTTGGTCAGTGTACACATTCATCAATGATTTTGAAGATTCTTTAGATGCAGGAGATCCTGCAGTTCTTCAAGTGGATGGAAGATGGGGCTGGGAAGCACACTTGTTGTTTGATACATGCTCTCCATTAGCCGAGGCTTGGGAAATGCCTGAAAATTTAAGCGGGCAAGATGACGTTTTCTTCTATCCTGGTGAATTAAGTTGTGATTGGTCACATCAGGGTACAGGAGATCATGCTGTGATAGTATTATACAACAGAGCAGATAACAATGTGGACCTAATGTTATCTTTAGATTCAACATCTGTAGCCTTTTCAGAGAGTGGAGAATCGACCTTGCTTATTTCTGGCTTCCAGAGTAATTCAACATTTTTCGCTCCTATAGATTTGCTTGAAGATGTAGATGAAGAGACAATTTTGCTCAATGCATCTCACGTCACTGTGGTGGATGCTGTTGTTTCACTGGAAATTAATATTATTCGTGACAGTGATCAACAACCTGTTCATAGTGATGAGGGAGANTCAATGCAGGTTCATTATCGTGTATGGGATGCTGATAATGAAACCCTTCTTGATGAAGGAGATTTACCAGTAAATGCAGGTGATGATTCTAGATATATTGACGGATTTGGTTGGTCAGCATTAGGACTCGATATTGGCCAAGACAGAGGACTACTTTCACCAGGCACTAGTCATATCACATTATTGCCTCCAGCCATTGCTTATGGGGATAGAGAAGAACATTTTTTACAGGACTCTTGGCTTAGATTTGAACTAGAAATAACTAGTCTTACTGCACTATGATTAACCCGAAACCCCCATACCTCAATACTTCTGGAGGGTAACATGGGCGACACCCATCGGGCTTTGGAATGTGATGGTCGAGCTCAGTCATGGGCTACCAAAAAAATACCAGCTAAAGCACAGAGAAAAGGTGAGCCGGAAGTCCACATGACAGACCAAATGCGACGCCTTTCAACCCCTTGGTCTATTGCATTTGAAAGATCAGAACGTATAGCTAAAGCAAATCTTCCTCCTGGTATTATTCTAGATCCAGCAGTAGGTTCGGGAATTCATTTAGCCTCTATTTGTATTGCAACAAACACTGTAGGTTTAGGTATTGAACTTGATGAAGAAGCAGCTCGTTTTTCTGCGGCAAATATGAATCGTTTACTTCCCAAAGGAAAAGATCCTGGTCGTATCGCCCATCGAATTATCATTGGCGATGGGGTAGACTCATCTGGCGCATTGTCTTGCTTACATTCTTCGTTAGATGCTAGTGGAATTGGGTCAACTCCTCCAATCGCAATGATTCACGTTGATCCGGCACGTCCATTGGATGCTCAAAATCATACAATAGATGAGATGGCCCCTCCTTTACGGCCGTTACTAGAGGCATGGTTGCCGCATATGGCTATTGATCAGAGAGGTCCAGCATTGCTTCTCGATCTGTCGCCTAGACTTTCAAAAAAACAACGTCTAGAGATAGACAAAATATTGGACGATCTAGCTCCAGGAGTTGATAGAACATGGGAATGGCTTTCTCAGGGAGGAGGCAGAATAGATCGTCTTTCTGTTTGGGTTGGACCATTNGCAAGTAGTGAGAAATTTCGAGCAATTCGAATGGGGCCATCCGCAGTTGAATCAATGGTGTCTTCATCTGAACAATCTCTCTTTATTTCTGAAAAGAAAACTATGCCACCAAGTTTTGATGATTGGATTGTGATTGTTGATCCATCAATNGTCGAAGCACGGTTACATATTGATTGGTTGAATTCTTATGTTGATGATACATATGATCCTATCTGGCAACGAGCCAATTTACGTCGACCAGTGTTGGTAAGCAAGACTCCTCCCCCTCCATCATTGATGTCCGATCCGTTCGTAGTTACTGCTGGACGAGTGGTAGCTCATCGTTTGAGCTCCCCCAATATGGAAAATGCACCGACAGTCGCTAGAGCTGCCGAAAGAGCAGGAATAGGCCATTTAGTTCTTCGATGTGAAGTAGATCCTGAACTTCATCCTAAAATCCAGAAGCGTTTGAATAAATCCCTCAAAGGTGTTGATGGTTCCCGAGGATTTGTTATTGACATTCCAGTAAGCAGTAGAGATGGCGGGTGGCATGTAAATTTCGTTACATGTTCAGAAAAATGAGTCATTTTCTATTCAACTCTTCATCGCTCTATTGAAATAGGGGATTCAAGTCGGGAGGCTGCCTATATGGCCACTAGGCGACTAGTGAACACGGGGGAACCGTAATATGAGTACAGATAAAGACCTTGGAGATGACTTCCTGTATATTCTGCGAATTGCAGATGCAGACATCGATGGAATGCGACCTATCGGAATGGGAATGACTAGTGTGAAAGGAATAGGTCAACGTACTGCACGTCGTCTATGTCAATTAGCAGACATCGACCCATCCAAANTAGGAGGTCATCTATCCGATGAAGAGCAAGAACGCCTCCGTTCTGTAATTGATTCATATCCTACATTTGTTCCACATTGGCTACTAAACCGTCAACGTGATTTAGAAACAAATGAGGATGCACATCTTTTCTCTCAAGAAGTTAAAATGACTAGGGATGATGATATCGCTCGTCTTGCTGAGATGAAGACATATCGTGGAATTCGNCANCGAAGTGGTCACAAGGTAAGAGGACAAAGATTGAGAAGTAATGGCCGCTCAGGTCTTACACTCGGTGTCCAGAGGAAGAAGTGAGGTGATTAAATGGGCCAACCGAAGTTTTCTCGACCTAAGACACAAACACCAACTCATCCTTGGAAGGCTGAGCGTATCGAAGAAGAACATGCTTTGAAAGATCAATATGGCCTCAAGCGTGTTGGTGGGATGAAAGAAATTTGGCGAGAGCGAAGTGCTCTTCGTCGACACAGACAATTAGCAATGAAATTGATTGGACGAGTTGACACATCCGAAGGTCATTTCAAGCGTGAAAAAGAAGAGTTCCTCGATTCGATGCAACGTAAAGGATTAATTTCCGAAGATGCAGATTTAGATGATGTTTTACAAATTTCTGTTGAAAACATGCTTGATAGACGCCTTCAATCTCAAGTATATTACAAGGGATTTGCCCCATCTATGCGTGCAGCTAGGAATATGATTGTCCATGGGCATATTGTCTTAGGCAATCAAAAGATGAATGTTCCAGGTTATCATGTATTAAGAAATCAAGAGGCAGATATTGCCTACCATCCTAGTTCAAACTTCAATGACCCAAATCATGTAATCAGACAAGAAATGGATCGTAGAAGACAAACAGTTGGTGGCGAGGAATCTGCTGAAGCAACTCAACAGGTTAGAGATGCTCATACAGATGAGGAATTNATTGAGCAAATCAAAGCCGATGAAGCTGCAATGAATGCCGCTCAAAACGAGGACGGAGGTGAGGCATGATGGGACACAAAGCTGTAGTCCATATTTTTACATCCCACAACAATATTCTCATTACCGCCACTGATCTTACTGGTGCTGAGACAATTTGCAAAGTTTCAGGAGGAATGATTGTTTCAAGTGGTGCAGATCAAAGTGGACAATTCGCATCTACTCGTGCAGCAGAGCAAATTGCTGAAATGCTAAATGACAAAGACTTCGATCAAGTGATTGTGAAATACCGAGGGGCAGGAGGAAATCGTTCACCATCAGCACCTGGTGCAACGTCTGCTATTCGTGCTCTTACTCGAGCAGGGATGACAATTACTCGTATTGAAGATGTAACTCCAATTCCTACTGATGGTACAAAGAAAAAGGGTGGCCGAAGAGGGCGAAGAGTTTGATAATGGAGGAATAGAAATGGATAGCGAGATTATTGAAGAAGAAAATCACAGTATTCGAATCCTATTGAAGGGTACAGATCGTGCCAGTGTCAATGCACTTCGAAGAACTATGATGGCAGATACACCAAAAATGGCAATTCACAAAGTTCGATTTACACAGTCTACAACAGAAGAAGACGGAGTAATATGGGAAAGTGTTGGTCCACTACCTGACGAAATGGTTGCCCATCGCTTGGCTATGATTCCTATACCTTCCGAGGGCTCAGAATTCTATATTCCAGAGGAATGCCCTAATTGTGCAGATATAGTAGAATCCCAAAGAGGATGTCCTATTTGTGAAATCATCTATCGTTGCATGGTTCGAGGAGAACCCGAAGGACGGTGCGTTAAGGCTAGAGATTTAGAAGTGCTTGGAGATTTGAAATTTTCAATTCCCGAGGAATTCGAAGATATCACAATCACGAAATTGTATGCTGGTCAGACAATCGATTTCATTGCTCGTGCAAATATGGGCTATGGAAGAGATCATGTAAAGTGGCAACCAGTAGTAGGCACTACATTTTATGCTCGCCAACATGCGGTCTTACACGATAAGAAATCTGCAAAGGTATTGTGGGGCTTAGGACTTTCAATCAAAGAGAAAGATTTTGGAAAGAATGGAAGAATAGAAGATATTTCATTGGTTGATAAAATGAAGAAAGACTTACTCCACGTTGGTCCAAGTACAGACCATGGAAGAGAATTTTCTGATGCGATTACTTTAGAAGATGTACCTGGAGAATTTATACTGCAATTCGAGTCCGACGGATCAATGAGTCCACGCAATATATTTGAGCAGGCAAGTTCGATACTTTCAACCCGTTTGAATAATATTTCAGAAGACCTTGAAGAAGTACTTTGATTCAGCCAGTGTTGATGGTGGTCACGACTTCCTCACGTTCTGGTGCTCACGTCACTCTTGCATTCACAGTTCATTCCGATTCAGATGATCCTTTACAACAGGGGTCATATGGAGTAGGATTGTGTTTAGAGGCTGGCTTATCCACATCGTGCAGATCAGATCCATCAACATCAATGGGTATTACAGTAATTATCAATGGTCACCCTTCTGATGATGAATTGCAAAGAGAAGTTCTCCTTGAATGCATTAAATTTGATCAAGGGTTATCCTCAATGCATCATACATTTGATGTTCAATCTCAATTACCATTTTCTCAAGGATTTGGTTTATCTGCAGCTGGAGCCCTATCTGCAGCTAGATGTTTACTTGCAATGTCTTCTCTTCCAGTAAATGAACAAGATAGTGCTGCTTGGATGATTGCACATCTTGTGGAGAGAAAACTTAGTGGAGGTTTAGGTGATATTACAGCATTACATGCAGGAGGAGTTGCTCGTCGGACNAATCCAGGTTCTCCATATCGNATTCATNAAGANAAATTTCTAGCAGGCCCNGGTAAATCAGAATCTTGGGAAAGCCCAATTCCAGTNCTTGCTGTATGGCGAAAAACCAAATCTCGACATACTTCGGAATANATTGATTCTGAAGAATGGAGTTCAAAGATACGGTCTGCTGGAGTACAATCNATGGAATTATTGGGAAAGGNCCAATGGAATCAATCAAGATGGTCACAAATTATTCATGAGTCTGANAATTTTGCTGAAGCCTCAGGATTACTAGATGATGCAGATNGAAGGGAACTTCTGAATGAAGTAAAATGGGCTTTGAGATCGTTTGAACCTAGACTTTGTGTTCTTCTCTGTATGCTAGGTGAAAGTGTAGTGGTGGTACCGAAGGATATCGAGGACGAAGGTTGGCTTGAATATGCAGANATTCTGATACATCGATTGACTGATCTCGGATGTTTATCAACAAGAATTGGCAGAATATCATGAACGATTATCATTATGTTCTATCAATAAACTAAGATCTACAGGCCCAGCATCTAATTTCTGTGCNCCNTGAAAATTCANTCCGTCACAGAAACCATGGCGATAAATTATCGCTCCTTGCCCGTATGCTTCAGTGTATCGATTAATTTGCTTCTGAGTTTTTTTCCTTGGAAAACTCAATGCAGAACCAAAAAAATGCTTTGCATCTATCCAAGCACATGGAATCCCATTAATCCTAAGATCATCTAAGAATAATAAATCAGGGGTNCGAACAGGCCTTCCTTCAGATTCTACNTGCTCTTTCACTAATTCTGCTTGTCGTCGAAATCTAATTCCCAAAGAGTCGAAATGTTCGCATAAAACATCTTCAAAAAGATCTGCTGCAATATGCGTCTCAGTTTGATCTACATTAGAAACACGATCTGCATCTTCAGCGATTCTGAATTGCTCTTGATCTCGATTACTCATTCTACCTGGTTCTTTGAGTAAAGTTTTGATCCGATTTTTTCCAAAGTTTCTAGCACTTAATATCGCCCTAAATACATTTACTGGGGGGCCGTCAACAATTTTTGCTAATTCTAAAATGTCAGTACCATTGTCATATCGCCGCTTCAACTCTTTCTTTCTATCCATTATTCGATGATGNGAATATACGGATTTTTCTTGATTAATTGCAGCACGNAGAGATAACGCTTGTTCAAGAGTTATAGGGAAATCAGCGATAATTTCTACNATTTCATCTACTTTTTCATCCGANAACCAACCAAATTCTCCTCGTTTAACAATTTTTTTTCCTACATTTTTCTGTACCTCAATTGGTATAGGATTTACCGGCCAATCAATGTGAATTGTTTTTGGAGGGGGATCTATATCAGTTGGGATNCCCATTGGGCGAGGACTTAGATNGAATCTTTCAATCGCTTTTTGGCACGTTAATTCATCCTTAACATCCCATTCTTCNACTCTTCTCACAAACNAGTCTAGTTAACGACCATCTATCAATACGAGGGTTTGATCAAAGGAAGGCAAGACCAGGTTGCAAAGGAATAGCAAACTTAGCTTTACCAGCAATATCCTCTTCGGTTCCAGCAGCATAAACAGCAACATCATGAACATCGATTGTTTCGGAAATAAACTCTGACGCTTTCATAATATATTCTGCTTCATCAAAACCAGATGTAATCAAGATACGCTCCCCTTCTGTTAATGTAAATACTCTACCTCGAGATTTCTTTGAGCCAATAGTCAACATTCTCCAATATTGCATTACTTCACCTCTTTTTGAATCATCTTGGAAGAGTGAATGAGATTGGATAAATGATTGTCCCTCTTTCATAAAATCAAAATTTTGTGCATGTAATTCTATCGCTTCAAGCATTAATTGAATTTTCCATTTAGGTGATGTTTGAATAACTAATTTAGTCAATGGAGAATTAGTATGTCTTTCTGCTAACCCCTTTACATTTCTAGCATTGTCAATTAAGTTTCGAAGTGTTGATTCGGCCGCTAGAGTAACAATATCATTTTTATTTTCAGGATCATTGATGATTATAGTCTCGGCCAATAATCTATTTTCTCCAATAATATAATTCCATT
>NZTS01000009.1 GCA_002697105.1 Methanobacteriota archaeon
TCTATTGGTCTGAATGCGATATCTGCATCGGGACGTTTTCTTTTATCGATGAATATCGCTAATCGATGACAAAGCCCACAATCTCCATCGAGAAGTAGTACATCTCTTTCAGTTCCCAATTTCATCTAGGAATCACCTCGTTACTCCAAGCATGTACAAATACTCCCTTCGATATATGGATTAGATCTGGTTTTAGTAGATCATCAATGCCTAGATTGAAGGAATCTGTCAAGTCGTTTTCTAGGATAGTAGCCTCAGCATCATGGAAAACCCAAGGATCGTGTTGAGTGTGTGCAATACAGAGATTTCCTTTATGTTCCATATACAATGAATATCTCTCAAAGAGAAATTCTTCTAACGAACCAGGTTGAGCTGTTTGTTCTGGACCAGTAGGGCTACAAAATCCAGAAAAGCCATGTGTCCCATTGATTCTTTTTGTTTCCCATCTGTGGGTATTACCTTGGACTTTCATCTTACCTTTTGCGTATTGATATGGTAATCCAAACGCTCTTGGAGCATATGCACATGTGATTCGACTTTGTGCTTCAAGGGTGAGAAATAAAACTCCTCCTTTACCATTTTTTGTCACATATGTTCGAACATTAAATTCGGGAAATGTCGAGATTCCTGGAACTGGAAATGTGAACCTAGGTCTAACATTCTTCATGATGAATGGAATTGTGCCAACATACGCTTTTCCATTGTAAGTGTCAACTTCTAGTCCTTTAGGAATATGTTTTGATAGTAAATCAGGGTCAACTTCCCAGTGCATGAACGAAAGATTTCTCCATTCTTGAATCAATGAATGAGAACGTTCTGGCATAGGAAAAGGGAGATGATCCGACCTCATGATTTCACTCTTCTAATTCTAATATTTCTTCAATTAAAGCTACTACAGCATGCCCTCCGACCAGAGAATCATGCGCAACCGCACTTGCAGCATTTTTTACTTCAGGAAATGCAGAACCTACGGCAACAGACCATCCTACAGTTTCGAACATAGGTAAATCATTAGGAGAATCTCCTACTCCAATACAATCCTTTGGATCGATTCCAATTTTTCGTAAGGCAAATTCTATTCCATTCCCTTTATTCAATCCAGGTTCATTGATATGAATCGCAAATCCAGTGCGAACAACTTCTAAATCATTCCATTCTGAATTAGATATTAGATTTACAATTTGATCGTAATCCTCTTGTGTGTGAAGACACCATTCAGATTCTCTCCAAGCATTTGATAAAATTCCTTCCGGATCTAATCCTTCGATTTGACTAGCCAACCATTCACAAGCGTTTCTCGCTCTTTCTCCATGCACCAATCGGTATACTTCTTCATCTCTGGTCCAATCCCAAACAACTCCCCCATTTTCGCAAATTATGGGACCTGTAATGCCAAGGTGTCGTGCCAGTGTCCATGCTACAGGTCTTACATTTCCGGTAGCTAATGCAACAGGAATTCCGATTTCTTCCAATTTTCGGAAAGCAAAAGGTATTCCAGGATGCAATGTATAATTTTCATCGGTCAAAGTCCCATCAATATCACAAATGAGCATTTTTGGGCTTTTGCCACTGGTAAGGGCGGTTCTTCCCGGGTCTCCCATGGTACCTCTTGGATGCCGGCTGCTTTGAATCAACCGCGGTATNGATGTTAAGGGAGNNCATTCCTTCNGANAGAGTAATGGACGATTCTGATGGCGACATATTACTTGTCGAAGACATGGATGANCCTGTNAAATCATCATCCAAGANTCCATNATCCTCTCAANAAGTGTTAGATGCAGAGATTNCTCCTTCTANTTCNAAGAGACAGATATCTTCTGTATTTTCNTCTATNGTTGATTCAGTAAAATCNTTATTNANAAAAATAATTNCTNTGTTGAAATCAACNNCAAATTCTGCAGCNTCAAAGGNANAATCAATAAAAAAATCAAGAAATGAGAAACAAAACCGTCGTTTAGCCATAGCCCAAAGTAAAGCAAGTCAAGATGAAATGGTGATGGTTGCATCTGAAATTCAATTCTATACATGGGAAATTTTGGGTATGGATTGTCCAGATTGTGCTACGAAGGCAAATCAAGCCATATCTAGAATGGACGGAGTAGAGTCATGCGATGTTTCTGTAATGGAAGGTACAATAACAGTAGGAATTGATTTGTCGCTGGTTACTGTATCTAGGCTTTCTAGAATATTAGATGGTATTGGATTCCCCCCTAACAGACTATGGGAAACAATACAAGGTGTTACTCCGAAAATGATAGAAGATAATCGAATGATAGATCGACGAACACTCAGAAGAGAAATTCAGAATGTTCCAGAAATATTAGATATTCAAATGATTGATGGACAAATCCAGATCAAGCGAGTTTCAAAGCCTAATTTTGAAATGAGCGATGAGTTAAGACAAGGACTTTTTGAGATTATTGGGATTGAACCAGTTTTATCAATCAGCGAAGGNAATAATCTACGTCCAGATCAATGGCGACTCCTAGGAGCAATAACCACTCTTCCCATTTTGGCGACAATTTTGTTATTGGAGTCAAATGAACTAGTNATGATTTCACAAATTATTGCATTTTTATCTGTCTTATTGATTGGCTGGCCAATGTTTATGGAAGCATTGAACGGTCTAAGAAATGGGATTTTTTCTTTTCAAATCCTCACAACTTCTGCAGTAATCGGTGCTATGGTTCTCCAAGAATATTCAGAGGCGTTAATGGTTGTAGGACTCGTAGCCTTTGCATCACATCTTGAAGAACATGCTATTGTAAAGGCNAGAAAATCTATGCAAGGAGGACTGGATAGATTACCACAAGAAGCTAGATTAATTCAAGATAAAAAGGTAAAATTTGGAGATACTATTTCTTCATTCAGTCCATCGAATATGCTTCAGAATTCCTCTNTTCCTCAATTATCTACTCCCTCTTCCAAGATGGTTCCNATTCCAACANTACAGATAGGTGATAAAATAGAAATTCGAAGTGGAGAAATTGTTCCAATAGATGGAAGAATAATTGAGGGAACAGGACATTTAGATAGAGCTCCATTAACTGGTGAATCACTTCCAGTTGAAGTTTCTTCAGGTACTATAATCGAAGCAGGTTTGACATTAACCAGAGGACCAGTAATTGTTGAAACAATTGCTATCGAGGATGATACTAGATTGGCCGGACTAATTGATATGGTTCATACTTTCAAAGAACGTCCTCCATCCGTTCATTCAACCATTTCAACGTTTACTGAATGGTGGGTTCCAATCGTTTTCATTTTTTCACCAGTGATTGGACTGATATCCCATGGTCAATCTGAACAGGCACTTCTGACGACTCTTTTGTTATGGGTNGTTTCTTGTCCATGCGCTTTACTTCTTGCTTCACCAATACCTCATGCAGTAGCTTTGACTCATGCNTCTTCAAAAGGAATTATTGCAAGAGGTGGAGATGTTTTAGAAAAGGCTGCNAGAGTAAATTTAGCATTTTTAGATAAAACTGGCACACTNACTTCCGGGCGTCCTAGGCTACATAGTGTTTCAACAGCAGTTGGTAAAGATAGAGCGAGAGTTTCAAGATTAGCCGCAGGTCTTGAAGTAAGATCAAATCATCCCTACGCAGATGTTATTATCAATTCGCTAGAATCAAAACAGATTCCAATGAATATTTCCTCAATTCAAGATGGAGAGGCAGGAGTCATTGGAAAATTGAGGGGCAAAGAAGTTCGAATCGGAAGGGCAGATTGGTTAGAAGAGTCTGGAATTGAAATTCCAACAGAGTTGTCCAACGAATTGGAAATTGCTAGAGAGGCAGGCCATGGAGTATCTTTANTGTCTGAAGAAGGAGNAGCGATTGCTCTCTTTCGTTTTATTCATGATGATGCTAGAGATGGTGCTATGGAATTGGTAACCTCACTACAAAATACTGGGATTGAGGTTCAAATTTTATCTGGAGATGAGCAGAAAGCAGTAGAATCGTTTGGAGAGAGTCTNGGTATCCGTGCAAATCAATGTACTGGTAATGTTTCTCCTGAAGAAAAAGCATCCTATGTTGAGAAGCGTTCAATGTCAAGAAGGACATTAATGGCTGGAGATGGATTCAATGATTCGGGAGCACTTGCTGTTGCAGATGTTGGGATCGCAGTAGGATCAGGTGACCAAATTAACCTCGATGCAGCTGATGTTTTGATTCCTAGTGACGATCCAAGAGCTGTAGTTGAATTAACAAAGTTAGCAAGATCTGCACGTAGAATTGTTCAATTAAATATTTTTCTTAGTGTCCTATTGACAATCACTTTGGTTGTCTGCGTACTGCTGGGTGTAGAACTTTCAATTGCTGTAGGAGTTTTACTTCATGAAGCCAGTGCGTTTATGGTAATTCTAAACGGAATGTGGGTTGCAGGAACTGGAATTGAAAGAGTTAGAACTGTTGTTGAAATTTTTTCTGAGGTTTTCAAAGAGGCTGTAACTTCAATTAAGATTCTCTTGGGTAGAAACGAAGAAATTCAATCGACTCTTTGAAATATGCCTATATTGAGACAATAGGGAGGACAGAGCATGAGCGAGGATGAACCGGTACCTTACGAGGTAGAGAGTCGAGTTTCTCCTCCGCCTGCACATTGCCCCCAGTGTAACTCGCTTCTTCCAGATGATTTGGGGATCCTAGATTGTGTTACTTGTTCCGCTCAGGTAAAAGTTGAACATTTTCCAACCAGAGAAGCATGGATGAAAGAAAAGGTCACTTGTCCATCTTGTAGGCATGTTTTAGTTGCAGGAGTTGATACAAGACCAGCGGATATTCGTTGTTCAAATTGTAAACATGAATTCACACTTTCGAAGAAAATTATCAAGGTAGAAATTGAATGTCCTGCTTGTGATAGAGGACTCAGAATTACACAGCGTCCTGGTGAGAGAAAATTGCGCTGTCCCGCTTGTATGGAAATTTTCAAAATTAGCTTTTGATCCGTTTCTATTGATTTTCTCGAAAATCGCCCTCTCAAGAATGTTAGGAACTGTGGATATTAATTACCATTAGAGTACCCATTGTGTTCGGGGATGGGTACCCATGGCTACAGATGAAGTGTCGGAGACCTTTGAGAGTCAAGGGGCTGTCAAGCCATCCTTGGCTGATTTACGAGGTAGCATCGTTGGCAACTTCTCTGATTCATTTGAGGGTACAGAGAAAGCCATACAATCCTTAGATAAAGAATCAGAATTACGTTCACGAATGGACCGTGAAAGAAGACTACGTCTTGTAGAACAATCTGAAAGATTGGCTAACATGAGAAGCGCAATGCGAAAAGCGAATGAAATAATTCACGATGAGGAATATAGAACTTTAGAAGATTCCTTGCGCTCTGATTTGGAAGACGAATTATCAAGAATAGAACAACAAGTCCTTGAGAGAGAAGAATCAGTCCTGAAACAAGAATTAATGCTACGTCTTGAAAGAGAGGAAACCCAACTCAAAGAAATGCTATCATTAGAAAAAGAGCGAAGGATCAAGGTTTCTCAGCAGGAAATACGAGATAGACTCCGTCAAGATATGGACGAAGAATTTACTCGTAGGCAAGCATTTTTGTCTGAAAGAATGGAAATTGAAGCAGAACAAGCATTTCAACGTCAAGTTAGAGATTTAGAATCTGAACTTCGATTAGATATGGAACAGCAGTTGGGTAAAGAAGAAGAATTACAGAAACTACGAATCCAAGAGGGCCTAGATGAAAGATTGGCTGAGAGAGAAATACAGATTCGTGGTGCTTTGCGAAATCGTCTTGAGCAACAACTTCAGCAGAGATTAAAAGATCGTGAGACTAGACTACGTGCTGAATACGAGCGAAGAGCTCTTCGAATGGAAGAAGATGTGGCTAAGGATATCCAGTCAGAACTAGAACAACGTCTTGTTTCAGAAACCCACAGATTAGAAAATCGCATGCAAGAAGATTTAGAATTAGCGGTAGCTCGAAAGAGAGAAGAACTTCGATCCAGCGTTCTAAAGACTCTAGAGACAGAATACTCTGGTAGGCTATCCGAAAGAAAACAAAGACTTCGTGACCGTTTCGATATAAGTTTCCAACAAACAGTAGACGATATTGAGGCGGGATTGACTAGACAGATTGAGGGTGAATTAGATCGTAGAATTGAACATCAATTCGAAACTTATCGTCTTCAAAGAGAAGCTGAAATTGGTAGTCAACTTGCTCGCTTCCGTCACGATCGTGAAAATGAATTAAGAAATGAAATGGAAGCAGATCATGAAACTCGGAGAGCTAATTGGGTTGAGCAAATCGAAGCTGAGTATTCAACCAGAGAAGAAGCAACAAAACGACAAATAATGGCTGAAATCGATGCCCGTCTTAGAAATGAAAGGATTTCATTAGAGACCTCATTAGACTTAGTCAGACAAGAGACTGCTCTAGATCTAGAAGTTGAAATGGAACAACGTTTGGGCGAGTTTAGAGAACGGAAAGAGCGTGAAGTCGTCGAACAATTAGAGCGCCAGATGTCTAAGCGTGAGGAAATAATGAGAAATAAGGCTCTTATTGAAGTTAGACGAAGAGAAGCGGAAATGCGTGCTGAAATTGAAGCTGCATTAGCCGTCAAACGTCAAGAAATTAAGGAGAGATTAGCAACCCTCGAAGCTCGTTCTGATGAATTTAAGCAATTAGCCGAAGATAGATTAAGGAAAGATATTGAAAAAGATTTGATTTCTGATGAAGATCTAGAAAGAGAAGCACTAGTTGCTCAGTTAGAGTCCAAAGAAGAGGCATCTGAACAAGATGCTCTTCTTGCCAAGAGAGAAGCATGGATGGGAGCATTAGGAACAGCACGTTCACAAACACCTGCTGGAGCAGCCGGAACCCTTGGACTAGGNAGTCAGAATCAAGCTCTTGGNAGTCAATCCGCAACNCTTGGAGCAGCAGCGATGACAGGGCTCAATGTTCCTGGACAATCAATGCCATTAGGAGGAGGTTTAGCAGCACCTGTTCGCTCACCGATTGGACAATCACGTCCAATGACNGCACTTGGTGCTGCCGCTGCTCAGAAAGATGGAATTTCCACCACTCTTGGGGCTCGTCCGCTTGGTCAATCAGCCCCTCTGGCTCCTGCTAGAGCACCAATTGGAGGAACGGCTGCTCCTTTGGGTGCACCTCAAGCAGATACTCCTGGATTCTTGGGGTCCAAATCTGTCGTTAAACCAATACAACCAAATGATTCGGAATTAGAATCAACAGAAGAATCAGATGAAGAACAACAGGAAGATACAATNANAGTTTCTGAAGAATCAGCATCAGTACCTCCAGGTGGAGGAAAAATGATCAGAAGTGGAGGACCATCAGTCAAATCACCTCCTGTAAAAGGACCTCCAGGAGGAGGTCGAATGGTACGAAAACCAGTAGCANCACCTCAGGTAAAGGGTCCGCCTGTCCGTAANACAATTCAGCCTGAACCTGAATCAGTTGAGCCAGAGATGGATGAAAATAATCTAGCAAAGTTAGTACCGGCGTCAGATAGACGTCTACTTACACCTACTTCAACCGAAGAAACAGCATCAATAAAACCAGTAAGAACCCTACAACCAGTAGGTGATGATGAGAATACAAAGACTAGTTCTATTCGACCTGTTAAGGTGATGAAGGTACTACCTTCTGAAGAAGAGTAATTTGTCCATTAGTCCGCCGGATTCATAGCCGGGGGATGCCTTCGATGTCCATGCGCGATTGGTCTAAGTGCATTTTAACNGTCGCGATTTTGTTTATTTCAATCACAATTCCTTCTGTTGATGGTGCAGCAGGTGATCTTGGGTTTGCTGAAGATGTAGATACACTTTCAGGTTCATCAATTGGCTGGGCTAATCTTGGGAACGGAGATGTTGCTATTGTAAATGAAACTGGAAATATTACTGCAATGAAAGTAACTGGTAATCAAGCAGGCCAAATTCTTTGGACAGGAATNNTGAATGTTACAGCACTTTCTATGGCTTATAGTTCAGCAGATGGATTNATTGCTGTTGGTCATCAAGGTGGTGCTGTCATATATTCTACTATTTTTGAGGCAATAATTTACTCTATTTCTCGAGGTCCTGTAGATTCATTAGACTTTGATCCGGGTGGAGATCTTTGGCTATCAGATCGTTCTTCTAAAAATGCTATTGAATATAGTGACGGCGTATCCACAGGAGCAGAAACTACTGCACATAGTATCGGCATATCATCTGTTGAAGTAACTCCTCAAGGAAATGTTGTTACTGGTGGAAAGGACAGAACCCTAAGGGTGCATGCTAATGATGGAANTTTGATTGGAGTTCTATCAGAACCAAATGCGGAAGTAACCTCCATTATGGGAGATTCAAATGGTCAATTACACACAGTTACCAAAGATGGCCAATACTTAGTTTATGAATCATCAAATTGGACAACNTTAGTTTCTTTCACCCCTAGTCCTCCTACTGAATTGATTGGAATATATGATTCAGGTGTAGACACAATTTCTCTGGCAGGTTCCAATGGTTTNTTTCATATTATTAATCGTTCATCTAGTGTTCAAGTTCAAGCTTTATCNCAAGGAAATGGAGAGATTGTAGGAATTTTAGANGGCGAAGGGACATCATTAGTAGTACTAATGTCATTTGCTAGTTCAAGCGATGTTTTGTTATTTGACATTGATAGCGATGGCGACAATGTAGTTGATTCTCTTGATGCATTTCCACAGGATTCTTCTCAGACCTCAGATAGAGACGGAGATGGTTATGGTGATTCACAATCAGGAAATCAATCAGATAGTTTCCCAGATGACTCCACTCAATGGGAAGATGGTGATCAAGATGGATTCGGAGACAATGCTCAAGGAAATAACCCTGATTTATTCCCTTCCAATCCAGATCANCACCAAGATACCGATGGAGATGGCTATGGTGATGCAATTTACGGTCAAGATGGTGATAGTTTTCCAGATGATTCATCTCAATGGGCTGATTCGGATGGTGATGGCTTCGGAGACAATTTAGAAGGAACTGACCCAGATGCTTGTCCAGATGTTAGCGGATCTTCTACTGAGGACAGATTAGGATGTCCAGATTTAGACGGAGATGGCTGGTCTGATGAAGGGGATGCATTTCCTTCTGAACCTACCCAATGGATGGATACTGATGGCGATGGATACGGAGATGCACAACTGGGATTTAGGGGTGATGGATGTACCAATGAAGCTGGAACTAGCACTCGATATTTACTTTANAACCCCGTAGAAGACAAAGTTCAGACTGTTTCTACATATGGTTGTCCAGATACTGATGATGATGGTTATGCAGACGAATCTGAAGCATATTGGGATGCAACTAATTGCCCTAATTCGTTAGTTGGTAACTCTACAGAATGGTTGGATGAAGATAGAGACTGTTGGGGCTCTAATTCTGATTATGACGATAGTGAATTTAATATTCAAACAATAGATGATTATTGTGAAAGAAATGAAAATGATTCCGTATGTCTCTCGTTGATAGTTNTAGATTCTACTCCAATTCAAGATATAAATCAGGAGGAAGAGGTTGATTTAGCAGCTCAATTAATTTCCTTTGCNCCAATTGGTGCTGGTATTGCATTAGTCATGTTACTAGCTATTGGTGTCCTTTCTATAATCGGACGAAAGGTAGGCAAGAAGTCTGAGACAGTTGAAGAGAAATATACTCGACGTGGAGCAACCAAAGAGATTGAAACTGGTTCCGTAGAACAATTTGGTGGAATTATTGAAGATGAAAAGTGGGATGATGATGTCGCGTCATTACTTGATCTAAGTGAAAATTCAGAAGAAGACAGTTCAATGGATTTAATCGATGAACCAGAACAAGGTAAACAAAGAGATTCAATTGATGTTGAACCAAGTGTTGACGATACTGATGATGAAACATCAGATGTAGATGATGGTACTGGAAATTGGGAGTCCGGCCAAGAAGGCTGGCAAGTTTATCAGAACTCCGATCAAGACTCCTCTTCATCTTCTGATGAACAGGCTCAGCCCAAGCAGTCTGCTCCATCAGAGGCTCCTCCTTTACCCGAAGGTGGATTGCCGGATGGCTGGACGATGGATCAATGGCGCTGGTATGGNCACGAGTGGCTTGAAAAAAATAGTAAATGATTTCAAATCAAGTGAAATTTACTGGTAAAATTATTCTAAGATTGTTTAAATCAGTACCAGNCATTGGNTGACTACCGTCTCTTCTACTTATTTCCATCAGACCTTTTAGAACAAAATTCCAATCCTTGGTTGTCGAATGTAATTCGATTCTTTCACATGCAGCTAGATGAAGTAGAGTTTCTTCATCACTATTCGGAAAAAAGAGACCTCTAAGGATGGTAGTTCCATTTATTCTGATTACTCTTGGTTGTCCACGCACATTAATCACTCAATAAACCCAAAGCAGTTATTGTAGCATCAATATCTGTTTCGTCTAAATTTGAAATACGCAATCTCAACGAATCATGTTCTTCTTTCAATCTATTTAATCGNTATTCNTTCAAAACTGATTTNANAAGATCGTCAATACTTTTCAGACCTTCCATTGCTCTTAACGAATTGAGGCGTCTTCGAACTTCGAATGAAACTGAAACTGATGTCATGTCAGGTGAACCCATGATTCAAAACAGACCTTCACGAACATAGGTATAACGGTGAAAATCTGATAAAAATGCCATTCATTTAGAATTTGGTCAATTACCAATATCATCCCAGATATGTTCAGGGTCACCTTGTTCAATTGCTTCTCTTCGAAGTACTGACTCAGGATTAATACCGAATTCCGCTCTTCTTTTCATTATTCTTAGATGAGATTCTTTGGCTAATGCCCAGTATTGTTTACTTCCCTTATTTCCTTTAGTTGGATTCTTTAGTAATACAACAGGAGCTCCATCCTTAGGTGCCTCAGCAATAGACATCAACCTGGGAATTACAGTTTGAAATACATCTTCTCCGAAATGCTTNCTTACTTCTGATTCAACAAATTGAGATAATTTTGAACGTGGGGTGTACATNGTAACNGCAATTCCAAATAATTTCAGATGATTATTTACTCTNCTCTGGATTAAACGAATAGAATTCATCAACTGACTCATTCCTTCNAATGCATAGTATTCTGCTTGAACTGGAACAAGAATCCAATTTGCTGCTGCTAATGCNTTTATTGTCAATAAACCNAGAGATGGNGGAGTATCTATGATTATGTGATCAAAGTCATCCATTATTGGTGCNAATGCTTCACGCAATCTTGTCTCACGCCCTAATTTAGTAGCTAACTCAATCTCTGCTCCAGAGAGTCGAATATTAGANGGAAGTAGATACAAATTTTCGACTTTGAGACGTTTTGGTATTCGTTGATCTTGATTCATATTTTTGAATGATCTTTGCATTTCATCTGTTAATATCTCAGGTCCAATAAGAAAATCATGAATATTTAGATCTTCACCAGTAGGCTGCATTAATAGTTCGTAAACAGTTGGTACGTCAAGTCGTTTGTCTACTCCAAAACTAGTAGATGCATTACCTTGAGGATCTAAGTCAATTAACAGAACTTTTGACGGAGGNATGCCAAGTTTAGGATTTCCTTCTGCTAGAGAGGTAGCTAAATTCACAGCCGTAGTTGTTTTTGCACATCCTCCCTTTTGATTAGTGCAGGCTATGATTGTCTTGTAGGGGTCCATTATCTTCAGNCCNTCCACTNAATCCGTCCTACATCAGAGTTCGCAGNTAAAGTAAGACTATTTTGGGAAATTATTGAATTACAGGCACTGGGACTTCATTCAAAATCTTCCTCATAATATGCATTCCAGTAATTCCTCGGATCTTTGCTTCTGGTTTCAATACAATTCTATGACTAACAACTTGTAATGCAACAGATTTGATATCATCTGGGATAACATAGTCTCTACCATCGATTGCTGCCGCTGCTCTTCCTGTTTTGAATAAAGACTGNCTTGCACGAGGAGATGCACCTGTAATCACTCTGTGATCNTCTCTAGACCTTTGAACAACCTCNACAATATAGGAAAGTATAGCGGGATCAATATGTACTTCTTCAAGGGCTTTTTGCATTGCAACAACTTTCTTTGGTGAAGTTATTTGCTCTACATCGTGATCATCTTTTCCACGCATTTTCCTGCGTGCCAAGATTGCTTTTTCTTCTTGACGATTTGGATAACCCATACTCATTTTCATTAGAAATCTATCCATTTGGGCTTCAGGAAGTGGATATGTTCCTTCCTGCTCAATAGGATTCTGAGTAGCTAAAGTTACGAATGGTGCNGGCAACTTGTGAGTAATACCNTCGATNGTAACTTGCTTTTCTTCCATTGCTTCAAGTAACGCAGCTTGAGTCTTNGGAGGAGCACGATTTATTTCATCAGCAAGTAGAAGATTTGCAAACAAAGGTCCAGGCCTTAATTTGAATTCGCCTGCTTGTTGATCGTACATGTACGTACCCATGATGTCGGAGGGTAACAGGTCGGGAGTAAACTGGACACGCTTGAATTTACAACCAAGNGACCGAGCAAAAGTGTTTGCTAACATTGTTTTCCCAAGACCTGGAAAATCTTCAAGAAGCATGTTNCCNTTNGATAGAATTCCAATTGTNACTCTGCGGAGATTTTCTTGTTTCCCGATNATTACTTTTGATACTTCATTCATTAGAGCATTCGAAATATCACTAACNACACGAACGACTTCNCGCCCNCGTCCCCCGCTNCCACCAGCATACTCTGANACCATCTTCGCACCCCTTTAACATCGGATGTCTGAATCTTGAACTACTTCAAGGTTGGTGGTTGTCGATTCGTACAATATCGACGAATTAAAGTCCCCATCTAGGAGTTTTTGGATCTTTGCGATGCATTGCTACAATTTCATCTAAGATTTCTTTTTCTACTTCTGTGAGACTTCTCTTCCTGAGGATCCTCACATGCGATTCAGGCACATCGACTAGTAATACATCTCCTTCATTGATTTGTCTACCAACTGTTACATGCGTTGCTTCTGAGGTATCATCCCCAGGTTTTTTGACTGCCCCACTTATTCCGATAGCAACTTCATCACCTTGTTTAGCATCTTTTTGAGTATCTTGGCCCAAACGAATTGACTTAACTTGTCCTAATTGAATTCCATCTTTCATCAATCTTTGACCAATATGTACTCTGCCACCCAAAACACGAACTCCGATAACTGCTGGTTTTGAAGCTCTGAATGTATGGTCTGGAAGGAATAACAAACGTCCTGGATAGACAATCATTTCTCTATCTGCCTTTTCTTTTTGTTCTAGTACCTCCTTCATCCAAATTTCATGTTTATCGATTATATGGTAAATGATATCTCCACTAATTAAATCAACATCGCATCCAGGATCATCAAATTCATTACTAGCTTCAGGTAATGGTTTTGTGTTAAATGCTAAAATCACACGTTCTTCAGGTTGCTTACCTACTTCTGCGATACGAATATCCTTACGTGTGATTTTACCAACACTTGCTGCACGAATTGATATTTTTCGTTCTCCTAATTCAAAGGCTAAAGCCTCCAGTCCTCCAAGAGTATCCGACTTGATACAAACACCATTATCCTGAAGTTCTAAACTCAATGTTGATTCTTCTTTAGCCTTCATCCAAGCTATTTCTTCTTCTTCATCGGTTTTGATAACATGTAGTGTAGTTCCTGCTAAAACATCATCAAGGTCAACTGCACTAATTTTGACTCCTGATGCCGCATGAACTCTATCAACAGGATCCCATCTATCTCCTGCATCTCTCATTTCACTCATTCCTCTAGGAGAAAACATACCTCTAACTTTCGATTTTTTAGGCCCATTTTCGCTAGCTACAATGATTTGATCTCCTTTACCAATTGAGCCTTTAGAGAGAATAATGTCGAGAGTTTTTCCAAGTCCCCTTTCTTCTTTCACTTCTAAAACGGTAGCAATTCCCATGCCTTCAATATCTGTCAACTGATTTTCCAGATATCTTTCTGCTAAACCGATGACTACTGCTAATAGATCCTGAACACCTTCACCTTCTTTGGCAGAGCATGGCACCATTGCAATAGTATTCGTAAAATCCTTGATACGGTCATATCTCTCTGCATTAAATCCAGATTCTCCTAATTCTCCAACTAATTTCCAATGTTTTTCTTCAAGATAACCAACTGTATCTTTGGATTGATTTTTGAGTGATATTGCCATAGGACGTCCATTTTCTGAATTCCAGCCATACAATCTATCCACTTTGTTAAGAGCAATTACAAACGGAGTTTTTGCTTCTTTTAGAATTCTGATTGATTCTAATGTTTGAGGCTTACATCCATCCATTACATCGATTACCAATATTGCAATATCTGCCAATGCTCCTCCTCTACTTCTTAGACTAGTGAATGAATGGTGGCCAGGNGTATCGATAAATAATAACCCNGGTGATAAGAATTCTTTACCGCCTAAAAGTGGCCCACATATCGTATTGAGAATATCTGCTGGTACTTCAGTAGCTCCAATATGCTGGGTAATGCCTCCAGCTTCCCTGGCCATTACTGAGCCTTGGGTTCTAGATCCAAGATTCCGAATATAATCTAATAGGGATGTTTTTCCATGGTCAACATGCCCCAGAACGGCTACAATTGGTTGACGCCGTCCATCCAATACATCACATCCCTCACTCATATACCCATGATGTTAGATCTCGGTCCCATTCCATCGTACCTTCAGGGAACCATAGGGACAATTCTGAAGATGCAGTTTCTTCTCCATCGCTTCCATGAATCAAATTAAATCCAATATCCATCCCAAAGTCTCCTCTAATTGTGCCTGGATTAGCATCTCGTCCGTTTGTTGCACCAATAATTAGTCTAGCAACTGATATTGCATCTTTTCCATACCATGCCATAGCAACAACTGGACCCGATGTAATGAATTCAATCAGACCGTTATAGAATGGGCGCTCTTTGTGAACTGCATAATGTTCTTCAGCAATTTNTTCTGAAGGAACAATACTTCTTAATCCAACTAATTTTAGTCCCTTTCTTTCAAATCTACTAATTATTTCACCNACGAGACCGCGTTGAACACCATCTGGTTTCACCATTACNAATGTAGTCTGCCAATCACTCATGACNCGGGGACCTACTAGGTGTATTTCAACCGAACCTTAAACCAAAGAATTGGTTGATTACTTAATTCCGCCTTTAACGTAAAATCTAGTCCATTTTACACGACGTGGATTTCGCTTTGTTTTGATATGNTTTTTTCTTGATTTACTATCTTTAAACCATAGTACTGAACCATCTCTTTTNACAAACATCATTCCTGTACCNGGTTCAATTTTGTCTCCAGAGAAACTACAAATACGTTCTTCGGGCATTTTTTCCACCTCAGCGAGCATTCAATCTCTTTGCTTCACGTCCNGTATCACGTAGCATCAGAACGTCTCCAACACGGATAGGACCCAAAACATTCCTTGTAATAATTCGACCAACATCTCTAGGATTTGGAGCATCATTAACTCGTACTTTCACTTGGGTTGCTTCTCCCCTCATTCCTGTTCTGCCAACAATCTCTACAACTTCTGCAGGCCATGCTTCAACTGCCATTGTATCGTCNCCTTTACTTAGCCAGTCCTAAAGCCTGTTCCTTGACAGATTCAAATCGATCATTTGCCTCTCTGCCTACATCCAAGATTGCAATTGCAGCAGTTTTAGTGCCACGGGACATTCCTGCATACTCTGCAAGATATTCTTGATTATCGACGTAAATGAAGGGGATGCTCTTTTCTCTACAAATCATAGGGATGTGAGCCAAAAGTTCTGGAGGATTTACATCTTCTGCCATGATTACCATCATAGCTGTTTGACGTTCAGCACATTTAGTAACCTCATTTGCACCTTTTTTTACAGTACCATGTCCTTCTTTTCCTACGAGCTTTACAAGTTCGAAAACACTGTCCTTTATGTCTTGTGGGGTATCAAATGCGATGTGTACACTCATTGGTATCTCCTCATGTAGCATTCGCTGCGGAGTAAGGACGTGATATAAACGCATTGGAAATAGAACACTAGGAGATTTTATGCATTAATTGATTTGATCTATCAATGCCAACACTCCTCTTGCTAGTGCAGGAGCCGCAGACACATTCGCTCTTGGGTTGGGAAGAGAGTCTGTGGAATGTACTCCATTTACATGACTAGACAGTCGATTAATTGCCCCTCCAGTAAATAATCCATGGGTACATGCGGCATGAACTTCTTTGGCACCCTGCTTCAGTAATGCTTCAGAGGCGCGACAAATAGTGCCTCCAGTACTTATCATATCATCAACTATCGCCACTATCTTACCATTAACATCTAGGTCCTTAGGAGTATGTTCGATAGTATGGGCATCTATTCGTTTCTTTTCTAGGTATGAGAAAGGAGTACCTATTACTTCTGCAACTTCACTTGCTCGTTCTACTGCTCCTTTGTCAGGACTTAGTATGAAATCAGGTCGAACATCAGATTGTAAATGGTTAGCAATTTCAGGCATTGAGGAAACCAATTCTACAGGCGTCGACAAATTTTCAACAGCTGCAGGTGCATGAATATCTAGGATCACAATTCCATCACAATGTTTGGAGAATGTAGATGCTAAGAATTGAGCAGATATTGCTTCACCGACCATAAATCGTTTGTCTTGTCGTGAATATCCAAAATATGGAATTACTAAGAATAGTCCAGGTCCGACATCAGGTAGAATCTTTTCACCATGTTTGATACTAGACATATTTCCCTTCCGAACATCATTCAATGCATGTAACAAAAATAGAGTTTCAAGTATTGCAGAGTCAGGAAAAGTTGCAGATACCAATGCTACAGGTCCAGAACGAACGGGATCAATACAGTGATCTGGGACTCTAACATATCCTTCGGTATCTGGAAATCGACGCGCCTCTAATTGAAGGTGTTGCCATCCTAGTTCTTTGGCTAGCGATTCAGCTAATGCTGTATCGCCACTTCCTGATGCAACAACGCCAACCATCTGAACGAAGCGAACAGTAGGTTGTTCATTGCCATTACGCTCTGAAGGAAGTGGGCGAGGCAGGATTTGAACCTGCGACCTCCCGGTTATCAGCCGGGTGCTCGAACCAAGCTAAGCTACCCGCCCATAGGCAAAGTTTGCGAACAGCACCTTTGGTTAAAGCGTGACGGTCACTTATTCCTCTTCGTCACTGCCAAAATTTAGTCGTTCATAAGATGTTAACGCTGTGACTCTTTCCAGACTTGTNGAAAGAATTACTTCGTCTAATCGTGCAGTCGTCCGACTAAATTGATCAACTGGAATTAGGACCTGATCTGGAAGCCCCATCCTAAATTTCACTCTTGGAAGAAGTTCTACTACGGCTCCCTTGTAAGTTCTCTTGACTTTCTTTAATTCTACAACCTTTCCGATTTCATTACTATCATTATCTACAACAGCTCTTCCAACCATCTCATCGGGGGCATAAAGTCCCTCATCAATTCGAATAGTGTTTCTCCACCTGCGCTGCAATTCTCTCATAGATTTTGAGATTCGAATAGATCCGTCAGGTTGTAAACTATGAATCAGTTCCTTGGCTAAAGGTGCTGTAAAGGCAGGTTTTCTCATATATTCTTGTGCTACATCTGAAACTACGTCAATCCTCAAAGATTTCACATGTTCTTTTCTTGGACTAAATCTTTGTCCTTTGATTACACCTACTAGTTTTNCTCCAACGAAAACTTCTCTGTCTATCAATTGTTCAATTGCTAATTCTTCACTCATTCTATCATTCTCCTTATTTGTTCGCGTATCCCATCCCGCATTTGTTATCTCCCGGTTACATGCTGGGTACATAAAAGAATCGGAAAATTATGGCGTATAATCCAATTGAAAATATGACCAAATTTCAATATTTTCAATTGAAATTTATATCAATATATCATTATTATCGGCCATTAAGGTAAATCACTTCGAATCTGATTATGATTGATTTATAATTCATATTACAATTGAAAATTGAGTAAAATAGGCCATTATTGTATATTTTAGTATAATTTTTTACTATCTCGATAAAATCATTTACAAATCATTCACAAATCATTTTCTCTGTCTTTTTCAATTGAAAAATAGAATTAGTGTATTATTCCGTATATTGNTCCGTTCGTAACCTCTATTTGGGACCCACCTTGANTGTAGTTTATGGGGGACAATCCGAGTCCGTTGGAGATTTTGCAATTCATCCGGGATAAATCTGGAGTAATGGGTTGCAGAACAAATGGTTTATCAGATGATGTAATTGATAAGTTTAGTAAATTAGACCCAAAATTGAGACAAGCAATTGAAGAAGCAAAGGTGATATTTTCAAGATTAATTGATGAGTTTGGACTAGAAATATTGCAGATGGAGGAAACAAGTCTTATCGCACATTTGCAAACTGCATATGTCAATTTTTATTCACCAGCTACAATTAATCCATACGTTGCAATTTCAGCCTGTGGGCCCTGGATTATTACTTCAAAGGGCGCGGTTATTCACGATAATGGAGGATATGGAATGTTGGGTTTTGGGCACGCCCCAAGTGCTGCTGTCAACGCAATGTCTGAAAATTGGGTAATGGCAAATGTCATGACTCCATCGTTTAGCCAATTACGTTTAGTTGAACGTCTAGAATCTGAATTAGGGCATACTAGGGGCCATTGTCCATTTACTAATTTCATATGTATGAATAGTGGTTCAGAATCTGTAACTGTAAGTTTACGAATTGCTGACGTAAATGCAAGAAAACATACTGACAAGGGAGGAAGATATGAGGGTGCAGANATCAAACTCTTGGCCATTGAGGAAGGATTCCATGGGCGTACCGATCGTCCCGCTCAACTCTCTCATTCTTGTAAAGGAAAGTATGACAAACAATTAGCAACTTTTCGAGATAGGGATAATTTGATTCTCGTCCCTGCAAATGATATAGAATCGTTACGTCGTGCATTTTCAGATGCAGAAGAACAAGGGGTATTCATCGAATTAATGGCAATAGAGCCGGTTCAAGGCGAAGGGAATCCAGGGCAGTGTGTAACCAGAGAATTTTATGATGAGGCAAGAAGATTAACATTAGATCATGGAAGTATGTTATTAGTAGATTCCATTCAAGCAGGTCTTCGTGGGCATGGATGCCTATCAGTAATTGATTATCCAGGATTTGAGGATTGTATCGCTCCTGATTTTGAAGCATGGTCTAAGGCATTAAATGCAGGCCAATATCCTCTTTCCGTTCTTGGAATGAATGATAGAGCTTCTGAATTGTATGTTGTAGGTATTTATGGGAATACAATGACTACAAATCCTAGGGCCCTAGAAACTGCTGTTTCTGTTTTGGATTCTGTAACCCCTGAGTTACGTCAAAATATTAGATTAAGAGGAGAAGAGTTAGTATCTGGATTACAACAATTGGCTAAAGAGATGCCTGAAATTATTGTTAAAGTACAAGGCACGGGTCTCCTCTGTTGCGCTGAATTAAATCCTGAAACTCATCAAGTAGTAGGTTTTGGAGAAGTTGAAGAGAAATGTAGAGAAATTGGTCTAGGTATCATCCATGGAGGCCAAAACGCACTACGTTTCACTCCGCATTTTGAGATTACTTCTGAAGAAGTTAATCTTGTGGTCAATCTAGTTCGAACAGTACTACTATCTCATCAAAATTGAGGTGGTAAAATTTCTTCTTTACTTGATATAGAATATATCGATGTATATTCTCCTGATGGTGTAGAGACAATCAATCAATGGGTTTCTGATATTGTAAATGGAATTGAACCTGAACGAGAAGAAAGAATACGCTTTTGGGTTCATATAAGAGATGCTGAACGAGCATTTGAGACATTAAAGAATAATGAGGTATCAGGTAATTTCCAACTATCGGGACGAAGAGCATGGAGTCAAAAAATGGTATTAGATGAAATAAATAGGCTTTGGCTCAGGTATCAAAATGCAGTACATGGAACTCATACTATCGAGTCCTTGAGTGATATTACATCCCCTGCAGCATTCCAGATTGATGCCAACGATTTGAGGCCCGATTTAGGGCCATTACATGATGCTTTGCTAAGTTGTGGGACAGACGGATGGAGGCCAATGATTGCCATTCGCGTAGGTTTGATGGAATGTATTGCTTCAACTATTGAAGAATCATNAAAATAAGCTANAGCCAAGTAATGGAAGTAATACTGAAGCTTCGCCCTCTACTGTAACATGCGGTGCATCCGGTCTAATTTTTCCCCAAGAAATTGCTTCTCTTGTCCGAGCCCCAGAAAGAGAACCATCGTGCTCAGGGGCAGTTGTTATGCCTACAGCTGAATCTAGACCATCTCTGTATTGATTCCACCAAATTACATGATGCTTCGAAATTCCTCCGCCTACCATNAGTGCGTGTGATTTTTTTGCAGTCCAAGTTAGGTCAGACAATATCTGTTCATCTGCCAAGAAATCGATCATAAATTCTGGTGATTTTTGACGATGCATAAATAATTGAGCACCTATACTACCATCAGAAAGTCCAGGTATCACTATTGGAATTCTATGTTTAGCTGCATGGTAAAGAAATGACGACTCATCTTGAATTCTATCGCCAAATGCCCAGCATAGTTCTACAGAACCAAATCCTAACCATGGGTTTTCAGGATTTTTCTCTTTCCTTTCTGCTTCAATTTCTTCTAACCATGGTAGAATGATTGGTTCAAGTATTTCTCCATAGCATTCATTTGGAACAATTACATTTCCNAATCTATTCAGTCCAACATCTCCNAGTAATGCATCATCTAGATCAAANGANCCATGATAATATTGTCTAAATGTTCTTGCAATATCGTGGTCTAGCGTTCCACATGTAGTACTAATCACATTGTATGANCCACTNTTTATTGCTTCGATGAAAAACCCTCTTGTTCCGGTAGCCATCAAACATGCAGGAAATGACAACCAGTTAAGCACTTGATCTTCTTCTTTTGCTTCACTTATTGCTTTTCGGAGGATATCCCTTGCTTGAACTAATTTGGTGGCCGTGAATCCACCAGCNGTTTTCATTTGTTCAAAAAGAACATCAATTGTTTTTGTTTTCGAAAGATCGTAGTCCGATACAGGTAGATCGAAATCCTTTCTCTCGTAACTCATAGTGTTCCCGAACAAGTTCTTGCCTATCGTTTCTATGGAAGGTTGGTATTAAATTTTTCAATTGTAAATTTCATTTTGCAATTGAATAATTCTATCTCTTATTTTTGCCGCTCGCTCGAATTCTAATCGTGCTGCAGCAGAAGTCATTTCCTTTTGCAAACGTTCTACTAATCTGATTTTTTGATCAGAATCTTCAACATTATCCTCTGCAACTTCTATTCCTGTTACTTTTGATGCCGCTTTAGCCCATGATGGTTGACTAATGTTAGACAATACAGACTCTTGTACGTCATTTGAATGTTCATTCCACGTGCCTACACCCAATCCAAATCGTTTAACAATATCAGAATCTTGTTTTTGTTTAGATTTCCCAGTAAAACTACCAACAAATCTTTTGCCGCCNGTATTTCCTTTACCTGCCGTTCCAGCTAACAACTCTTCGATTTCTTCACCCATAGTTGGAAGCGATTTTTTTATTGTGGTGGGTATAATCTTATTTTTTTCGTTATATTCCTGTTGTCTTATTCTTCTTTCAACTGTCTGTTTAATTGCTGCTTCCATTGCTTTACTNACTGAATCAGCGTATAGAATCACTCTTCCTTTCTCGTTTCTTGCAGCCCTTCCAATAGTCTGAAGAAGACTTCTCTCATTTCTTAGAAAACCNTCTCTATCTGCATCAAATATTGCAACTAAACTCACTTCTGGAATATCTAATCCTTCTCTAAGTAAATTAATTCCAACTATTACNTCNATATGTCCTATTCTCAGTGCTTTGATAATTTCTGATCTTTCTATCGTTCCTATTTCACTGTGTAAATAATGTGCTTTTATCCCCATTCGAAGTAAATAATCAGCCACTTCCTCTGCGAACTTAATTGTCAGGACTGTTACAAGTACTCGATGATTATTCTTGATACAAATATTAATTTCATCAAGCAAGTCTTGGACTTGTCCCTTAGTAGATCGAACTTCAATCTCTGGATCTAATAGGCCCGTAGGTCGAATTTCCATTCTTACAATTCCATCAATACCTTCCATAGTTTCTAGCATACTCGATCTCTTTTTTGGTAAATTAGATTCAAATGCTCCTCCACCTCCAGCAACATGTTGTAGACCTTCAGGGATTGATTGTTCTGTCACTTCTGCCAAATGTCTTAATTCCCTTTCACCTGGTGTGGCAGAAACGTAAACCATTCTAGGAATTAATGATTGAAATTCATCGACTCTTAATGGACGATTATCATATGCAGATGGTAGTCGGAATCCGTGTTCGATTAGGTTAGATTTTCTTGATCTATCACCTCCATGCATGCCACCTAACTGAGGTAAAGTCACATGACTTTCATCCATAATCACCAAGTATTTTTCAGGGTCACCATGGAATGATTGAGCGCATGCG
>NZTS01000010.1 GCA_002697105.1 Methanobacteriota archaeon
CTCCCACCGATACTTCGATGGATATTCAAATGACGATTGACGCACGTGATGAAGCGAACAGTGTCGTCACATTAGGTATAGATCTAAACTACCTTGATACCTCTTTATTGAACACATGGGGAATACAACCATTTGACAATGGAGTATCTCTTCCTTGGATTTCATCTGATGGTATTCGAATGTTACAAGAGTTTGGATACGTAGATCTTCAACAACTTACAGGAATGCTTCCTTTAACCGATGTTGCAAATTCTTTTGCCGAACAAACTGGCAGTTCAGTTTCATTTAGTGACATTTCATTTACCTCTCCTAGCGATTTAGGGGGATTAAATTTCACACATACTGCATTAGTCACTTGTGCTGAGATTTCTCCAACAGGATTCTGTGTAGAGGGTTCGAATGCCATGAATGGGACCTATCCAATAATGTTAGAATCCAATTCTACTCCAATAAATTTAGACGTAGTCGATCTTGCAGTCCGACTCATTAACGAAACCGACGAAAACGGAGATCCATTGGATGTTAGTTTCATTGAGAAAAATGATTTGGCTAAAATCCTCAATGTACTCAGCGTTTCCAAAGAAGTTAATCCTGATATTCTGAGTAGTTACATTCCAGAGACTTTTCCCTCTACGGATATTACCTTGACAATTCTTTTACCAACATGGGCTAGATCAACAGGCGATGTTCCCGATCGTTTGGAATTGGTTTATCGTCATCAGGGATCATCTCCCGAGGAGCTTGGTCTAACAGGGCCCGTCCCTTGGGATTGGGAGCATGCATTATGTTATGAGACAGTAAACTGTTTGGATTCTAGTCCAGATGTTTTCTGTAAATCTGATTGGGCAACTTGCATCAAGGTTGAGGTAGATGTTGATTTGTCTGGGCTAAGAATATTGGAATTCAGTGGAGCCATAGAAGCGGATATTGAGGCATCTGTCAGACTTCATGTTCATCGTATCGGAGTTCCACTACAAGCTGAAGATGTCGATATGTTGACCTTTGAGTCCATTCCTTCCGATCTTATTCGTCATGTAATCGCCATAGGAGATAGACGTGATGGGGGATTAATTGCTGGTCTTGGATTCAATACTACTATCCCTATTGGTGATTCAAACCATACTTTAGAAATCTCTAATTCAGGATTTCAAAATTTTTCTAACGCTATTTCTGACGAAATTGCAAGAACAATAGAACAGACTAATATTGAAATTCAAGAAATGGTAGATGAAGCATCAGAAGATATTCAAGATCAAATTGAATCTCAAGATTTACCTGCAGAATTTAATGGAATACAGATTGACCTTTCAGGTATCAGCCTAATTACAGAAATTGGGGAGTTAACTGAAGTTACAGGGAATGAATTGAGTGACAAAGATCCGTTAGTCATCGGGGCATCTTTAGAGAAAATGACACTCAGGTTAGGTATCAATTCCAATCAAGAATTAGCCTTTATCACTTCACCTGCTCAAGTTACAGCAAGAATTGCTGAATCATTAGCATCATCTTTCTTTGATTCAACAGCAGCCAATACGGGAATGAGGGGATTTAATGCNCCAATTATTGAGGAAGAGATNCCCTCTGTTGGAACAGATGTTGAAGGAATGACTATTCGTCCTAGTATCAAAATCGAGTTAGGATTTCCTCGTGGATTAGGAGTTTCTGAATTTTCTAGTTCCAATGGAAATGCAGAGATTGAAACAATCGACGGCCGCCAGCATTTGACCTATATTCTCCCTCTGTGTGATTCTGATCCTTGTGAAGAAACTACGGACAGAGTTTCGTTAGGCTTTGTTCTTGGATATGAATTCCTTTTGATTGAATTCATGCCCTACTTGACTGTAATTTTAGGATTAATTACTTTGATTATCTTCAGAAGAAGTTCAAAGAGAGCTAGAAAGAGAAAGAAACTTGCTGACGAAAAGAAGCGTGCACGTATGGCAGTACAACAGAATACTGCAGAGGTTTTGCTGCAAGACATGAATCTCCCACCTCCTGGTACTGATTGGGAAACTGCAGGTGGATGGGGGGAAGACCCNTGGGAAGATCCGTATGTTGATCCAGCAGAAGTGTATATGCAAGGCAGAAAAAGTCGTTGATTAATTNCGGTAATCTATGATTCTTTTAGCCATTTCATTTCCGATACCAGGCACATTTCTTAGCTCTTCCAAGGTAGCATGTTCGATACCCTTTCTTCCGCCAAAATGCCTCAACAGACTCTGAAGTTTTTTGGCACCTAATCCAGGAACCTCTTCTAATGGATCCTTAATGGAAGAACTAGTTCTTCGNTTCCGATGAAATTTATTTACAAATCGATGGGCTTCGTCTCTAGCCAAGGTGAAAAGCCTCCCTCGTCTATCCAAAANAATAGGATCTCTATGTGGNAAATGTAGTGTTTCTTCCCTTTTAGCAAGTGCAGCAAAACTAATTTTATTTTCTAAATTTAGTTCCATCAGTAAATTTCTCATCATGTTCAGATGTGTTTCTCCACCGTCTAAAAGAACTAAATCAGGCCATTCATCTTGCCTCTTAATCCAACGAGTAATCACTTCTTTCATCATTCTAAGATCATCTTTTGCTACGGATTTAACTGTAAAAGTCCTATATTCTTTTTTTGACGGTCTTCCCTTTCGCAGACTAATGCATGCACCCACTCTTTCTTCACCTTGAAGTTGAGCCATATCGAAACATACTACATGGTCTAGACTTTCTGCATCAATTAGTTTGACAGCATCTTCAACTGACATTTTTTCGATATTTTTGGAGGCCTTTCCAAAGTTCATTTCCAAGTGAAATTTTGCATTGGCATCTGCCATTAATCTGAGTTTGGCTAAATCGCCTCTAACAGGAACTCGGATTTCAACAGCACCTCCCCTTCTTTCAGACATCCATTGCTCCATCCAATCTGAAACAGTAGATGGAACTAGAAGTCGTCTCGGAGGCTTTCGTGAGGAGTAATGTTCACTCATTACCAATGATACTGATTCTCCAATATCCCCTCTGTGAATTAACGGNTACTCAACTTGACCCTGAATCGTACCTTCTTTTGTATGTAGAATCACTATCATTCCTCTGTCGCCGACAGAATGAAATCCAACTGCATCACAATCCTGGTAGAATCTGGAATGAATAATTTGTTGTGAAATAGTTTGCTGAACNGCAGCGATTAGATCTCTACTCATTCCTGCGGCTTCATATCGTAAATTTCTGCTATGTTCATCCATTTCAGATTGGAGACTTTGGATTAGAATCGTTGCATTTCCGTCTAGAACTGATTTNGCTGCATTGATTCGCTGTTTGTAACTCCGACTATCATCAGTCTCTTCATATCCAAAAGGAAGATTATTTTTTTCATCTCTAATTCCAAAATGTCTTCTGAGTAGTTGTATTACTCTTTTTGCAGCTTTGGCATCGGGAAAAGGACCCCATCTTGATGAATCAGTAGGGGGATGGCGAGAATACATTATTCTCGGCACATCCTCTGATGTGATTGCAATAAACGGGTATGATTTATCATCCTTCAATAGAGAATTATATCTTGGTTTGTGCTTTCTAATCAATTGTCTTTCAAGCATTAGTGCTTCACTAGGATTTCGAGTTATGATGTAATCAATTTCATCGGAATTTTGCACTAAATCAGGAATCATTTGTCGATCTGGATTCTTTGAAAAATANGATCTAATTCTTTCTTTCAAAACTGTTGCCTTTCCAACATACATAACCGTCCCGTCGATTTGTTTGAAGATGTAAACACCCGGTTTTGCCGGAAGTTCCACCTCTGCTCTATCTACGGGCATGTTGATGCGAGGAGTGTGGGGACTCAAGAACTCCCGCCTTCCTGCATAGGCCATGGGNCTATCCCTCCGAGACAGACTTCTGAAGTTAGTCTGTGAGCAATCAGAGTCTCTAGTTAGTGCTTGGGATGTACCCCGTACGGCATCATTACCCGGACTAAGTGAAGGATTAGGCGTTGTCAGATCTGCTCTTCATGGGCACATAAAAATCCTGCAAGAAGAGGGCTTTATCATTACCCGACAAGCACANGTCATAGGAGGCGGGTCTAGGAAAAGAACNGTTATTCACCCTACAACAGAAGGTAGGAGAAAANCGTCGTCATTTATTGAAGAAGAAAAGGAATCAATTGGAAGACTTCTTGGAAATCCTCCATCATTGGTTGAAATAGTTGGAAGAGAAGAACTCACGAGTTCCATTTCTGACAAAATCATCGATGGTGGATCNCTAATTTTGACCGGTCTTCCAGGAATAGGAAAAACNGCTTTTGTGAGAAGTCTGGCTGATTTCATGACTAATGAAGGAAAAACAATTCGTTGGATGAGATTCGATTCAGACTCNGATGTTTCTTGTGTTGGTANAACTCTCATTGGAGATGACTCTCCGACTGCTACAGAAGCAATTGTGGGAATGTTACCGCTAGAGGACGTTATTGTTCTTGACGAGATACAAGAAGTCCATCCAAGACATAAANCCAAGATCATTGAACTCTGTAATTCTTTGTTGAAACGCGGAAACTGTATTCTCATTTCGCGAGCACCAGTACCATCTGGAATTGATGGAGATTCCATTCGAATTGAGGGGCTATCTCCAGATTCTGCTAGATTGATTTTAGGTGATAGTGTAGATGATGAAACGGGACTGGAAATTGCTTCTGCTTTAGGTGGGCACCCTCTCGTGTTNGGGTTGTGGTCACCAGAAGATCCACTTCCAACCGCCTCTGATGCAGTCATGTCATTTGTTCAAGAGACAGTTCTAGANCATCTCGATTCTGAAGAAGTAAAAACATTTGATGAATTAGCGATATCTCCTATCCCTATAGAAATCGATGAAATTTCCAGTTCAGGTAGAGTTAGTGATTTAGATGATCGAGCACTTATTAGATGGCATTCAGCGAGGATGGAAGGCCAGCATTTGATTGAAAATGTAAGAAAAGAATCGTGGACTTCAATACACAAACAAGATCTTCATTCTACTTTGGCAAATTGGTGGTCATCACGGAAAGGTGTGCGAGCACGTAGAATTGAGTTGCACCACAGGATAGGTGCCCAAGATTCTGAATTTCCATCTCTACTTTTAAGCTCTTTAGATTCTATTTACGAAGAAATTCCAGCAGCGGCTGCTATTTTACTGGAAGAAGGATTGGAGCAACATCCTGACAATTCGTCTCTACGTTCTGCAGCAGTGAGGATTGCTTTAGATCGTGCTGAATTAGATATTGCATCAGACCATATTTCAAAGTTAGAGAATAGCCCTGAGAAACGTTTGTTCAATTCTGAATTATTGAGGATTGATGGAAATTTGCAAGAAGCAAATGAAGAGGAAAATCTCGCACTTTCAGAAATGGATGATGAAGGTAGACTTAGATACGGTTTGGCTTCTATCGTTCGGAAAATCGATGATCGCATGCCTGGTCATTGGCAAAAGGATGAAGCTAAATTGTTGCTTGAAGAATTAGATTGGTTCGAGAGAAAATTACCTGTCGATCATGAATTAACCCCTCCGATAAGAATTGCATGTTCGATTTCTCGTTTCAGAATTCATTTAGCTTGTAATTCAATAACCGAAGCAACAAAAATATTCGATCGATTGATGTCAACTGCAGGCCCAAGAGATCCTATTGTACGACGACTTCGACTTCGTTTAGATTGTATTAATGCCGATGAATCTGAAATTATGCTACTTGCAGCTAGAATTGAGGCTGAGCCAGATATTGTGGAAAGATGTAGGCTTTTACATTCATTGATAGATTCGCAAAGCGAACTCTCTCCTGCATTGATTGCTACGTTTGAAAGATCGAGACTTTTTCCATTACCAGTACATACTACATCAGGTCGTCGTTTAATGGCTTCCAGGTGGAGAATAATTGCAAGAATTGATCATCATAATGCTATTCATGCTTTACGAGAGTCAGTTCATCTTCACCTCATTTCTGGTTGTAGAAATGTAGCTGATCAACTTCTAGCAGAGGCTCATCGATTGATAACATCAGATTTGTGAACCAATTAATGTTCGAGTATCTAAAATTCCATCGATAATTCTGATTTCTTCCATTATACATCGTGTCAAATCAACTTCATCATCCGCTACAACTTTCACTAGGACGTCAAACTCCCCGAAAATCCCCCATCTTTGTTCTACCATTTCGATATTCCCAATGGCTTCCCTTACTTGAGTTTCTTTTCCAGTTTCAGTGGTAATAAGCACGAATCCTACTGCCATTTTTCTCTCCTCCTAGTAATCAACTGTGATTAGTGTCTCTGTATCTCTGATTCCTTCTATTGTCCTAAATGTACTCAAAAGAATTGTTGCGAGTTCTGAAGAATCGTTCGCCCCAATTCGAGCGATTAAATCGTGTTCCCCATATAGAACATGGACTTCTAGAACACATTCTAAATCACTCAATGTAAGATATACATCTCGTTCCATTCCTGGAACTGTTTTTATGAGGATAAAGGCCGTTCCCATCTTCTCTCAATATTACGCGGAGCGGGACCCCATTTGAACTATCCGTTCTTTGCAATTTATTTGAACGGGAGACCGCAGGGTTGATTCGTGTTCCGAAATGGTAACGAGATATGCACCGGCGGGCATCACTTCTTGTTGTCCTCCTCCTCATGGCTTCTGCATCATCATTAGTCTCCTCTTTTCCTCATCTACAAGAGAATGAAGATATCAATTCTGTTTCACCTTCGAAAGCAGTAACAACCTGGAGCGGGGTTGTTCAACTCCAATCATCTTACACAGTTCAGTCATCAGATGAATTAAGAGTACTTGCTGGAACATCAATAGAAATGTCCATTGGTTCTAGACTGTATGTCGAAGGACGACTGACGATATTGGGCGAAGAAACTGCCCCTGTTGTAATGATGTCCGGAATTTCAACTCAATCTCACGAGGGTCTCCAATTCAATACTACTTCAAATAATATCGGCTCAGTGATTCGAAATCTGACGATTGATAACTCAGATTTTGGGGTTACAATTTATGGAAGTAACCCATTATTAGATAATTTGACCGTTTTAGATCCAGATTATGTTGGAGTGGATTTGTTTAGTTCTGCAACTCCTGTGATCAAAAATCTCCATATTAATGAAGCTGGACAAGATTTACATGGATTTTCAAACACTTGGAGATATGGTATCGGTCTCTCTGTAGGTGCTAGTTCTGCTCCGGTAATTACTGGTCTTCATGTAAATGATGCAATTACTAGGGGGATCAATGTTTGGGGAGGTTCAGGCGGTTTGATCCGTGATGTAAATCTACATAACATTACATCAGCGACTCAAGCTATTGCTACAGGTATTTGGGTCGAAGATTCTATTCTGTTGTTTGAAAACGTCTCCATAAATAGATCCGATCACGGGGTATACGTGCGACATATTACTGAATCTAGCATTACACGTCCTACATTTCGTGATTTGACAGTTGAGAATTCAATGTATGTCGGAATATTTGTCGAAAGAAATAATCATTCATTGTACAGTAATATTCCAATGAATGCTCAATTTGAGAACCTTGTACTGAGAGGGACTGGCGGTCCGAATTCTAAGGCTCCAGGTCAATGTACAGCTGCATTCAATATCAATACATCAGGAGTTTATCTTGAAAATGGATTGATAGAAGAGAACGACTGTATTGGTTTCAGAGGCTATATGATTGGGCCTTCGACGACGATAAATGGACTAATCATCAGAAATTCAGGCGATTCTTCATCTAATGATATACCATTACAATCCGGTTTTTATCTCCGTTCAGCTAATTGGGCTCCAACAATTGACGATCTTGAGGTTTCAGGTTCCAAAGGTGCAGGAATTCATTTGATGAAATCGAGTCTTCGTGGAACCAACTGGAATGTNCACAATAATTCTGGTATTGGTTTACATATTCAAGAATCTCACCCTGAGATAGAAGGAGTTCAATCATCAGATAATGGGCTAAATGGAGTATTTGTTTATGATTCAAGTAATGTGTTGCTTGTCAATGCCTCATCAACTCGAAATGGAGCAAGTGCTACAGAGATCTCCGAAGGCGTTGGTTTTCTCTATCGGGAATCAAACACTCTTACTGCAAGTACAAAAGATGTTACATGTCGGACATGTTCCAGTATCGATGATACCCAGGGTGGAGTAATTGTACAAGATAGCATAGATTTGGTTTTGGAAAATCATTCAATTTCTCTCCCTGAGGGGGTGGGTCCGGGACTCCAAATAGATAATTCAGGGATTTCCTTTCCAGGAGTTGTTACTATCAAAGGAATGAGTATTTATCAGGATGAAACATCTTCTCAAGCTGTTGCAATTACGTCTTCTGATGCCATCATTAACAATCTGATTCTCAATGGAAACCATACTGGAATTATTTGGTCTGGTTCGGGTTCTTCTGGTCTGAATTCTTATCTGAATAATTCCATTATTTCTGGGCAAAATTGTCTTTTGTTAACGAATCATGAAAACCTAACAATTCATTCACCTGATTATTCCTCCTGTAGTGGCAGTTTTACTGTTCAATCTTCTCAAGTCTCTTTCGTTGATGCCCCTGATGCAAGTGGTCTGCAACTTATTCAACCTGGATTGTCACAGACAAATTTAGTTCAATGGATTTCGTCAGACGCTCCCCCTTCACTTAATCAAGCCGGAGTTGCTCAATTTGATGTAATGTGGAAAATACATGTTTGGGCAGTAAATCAAAATGGATTTGGATTACCTTATTCTGTAGTGAATCTGTCATTCGATCAAATTGAAAATCCAATTCAACATACTCTCCCTTATGCTGGAAACGCTGTATTGGGGCCATTTGTTGGGACTAGAACTACTTCTCAAGGAACAACTAACGTCAATCAGTTTTGGACNGGATGTGAATATTCTTCAAATCGAAATGATACAGGACCTGAGCAACTAAACTCCGATAAAATATCAATTTGTGAAATCCAATTACCCGATCAACCACCCCTAATTCTTTGGTCAACCCCAATCGATGAACAACTGTTTCCTTCCGGGGGTGAAGTGATTTTCAATGCATCAGAAACTTGGGATTTGGAAAATCAAGAATTGACNTATTNCTGGAATAGCAGTTTGGATGGAANTCTAATNGATTCTTGTCTTGAAGNGGTAGGTAGTGAGAATAACAAATCATTTTTCATTGCAAATAATCAGAGTTCCGGNTGTNTAACCGATGGAACTCATGANATCACNTTAGAGGTCTGTGATATTTCCAATAATTGTGCAACTGAAACTAGNAGAATTGAATTAACAAATTTACCCCCATCAATTTCTGTCGTATTAACTCCTCTNGCAGATGTTACGAATAGAATTCTACTATCTAGAACTCAAGTTCTTCATCTAAATGCCAGTGCNTCTGTAGATCCTGAAAATCAACCATTTCAAACTAGTTTAGATGTCTCATTTTCTGAGTGGGCTGACGATCCNGGAGACTGTTCAACTCCAAATTGTCCTCTAGAATACAATATATCNTTCGAGGATTCTCCAAATGCTGTTTTCGACTTGACTTTTGTAATTGGGGATGGGTTGAATACTCCTTTGACTTATTCTTGGTCTGTTGAATTATACAATGAGTTACCTTCTCCNGATCTTCAAGTTTCTAGAGAAAGTAATCTTTCATCAGCAGAAATTACACTAGATGCCAGGGGTACCGTAGATCCCGAGGGTGATCAAATCACTTATCGATTCTATTCTAATATTGATGGTGAATTAGATTCTCGCTCCTCACATCTTCATAATGGTCAAGACGCTCCTCCCGAAGGTGTATGGATAGGCCATTTATCTCCTGGTGCTCATACAATCACTTTGGGAGTAGGTGATTCGGATTCATCTCATTCCGGAGCTGAATCATTACTTTCTATCCTATTAATTGTGAATAATTCTGTACCGATAGCTACAATTTCTTCTCCTTCTACAGGATACTCCACTGATTCTTCAGACCTCATTCGATTCGAATCGACCGGTTCCGGAGACTGGGACCTATCTTGTGATTCTGTTGAAGATATCTCACCTCAAATTCTCTGTAATCCATATATTGGTGCTAGTGATCTAGTTAGTGTACTCTGGACATCAAATCAGTTGACTGATCCGTTAGGAAGTGGATGGATTCTAGATTCTAGATTGCCAGCAGGTATACATGATGTGACTTTGACCGTTGATGATGGGTCAGGGCAAATCGCTCAGAGTACTATCAGAATTGACGTGTCGGCTAGTGCGCCTCTCTTAATCTTGGATTCACCTGAACCCGGTGCAGTAGTAGTTAGCGATGCTCCAATTCTGTTTGATTTCCGTCAATCCTACGATCCAGATGGAGACTCATTNAATGTTACAATTACCAGCAATCTTGAATCTGAACCTATGGTTGAAAATGGGACAATTGAATATTGGTATAACGATTATATGTCTGCTGGAGAACATATTNTCACANTTACCTTNACTGANGAACATGGTTTATNNAGAGTGTATACTCAGTCACTTCAAGTTCTTCCATCTGATCCATTTGCAGTGATTGCAAATATNTCTGAAGGCACCTCAATTCCTCCNGGAGAGACTATNGAGGTCATTGGTGCAGATTCTTATGATTATGATNATGATATTTTCAGATATGAATGGAGAATTGACTCACCAAGTGGAACGGTTGTTTCCACNATGCCTAATTTTACNTACAAACCAACTCCTGGNCTTCATCTAATTCATNTAACTGTGATTGATCAACGTGGAGGGANTAGTACTACNAGCGTTAATATCACCTCACTTTCTAGTTCTCCNAGACTNAGTNACTTGATGTATGAGCCATCAAATTTTGTTGCNGATGAATCNTATGAAATGATAATTTCAGTAATTTTAGACGATCCTGATGGTACCACNAATCAGGTTCAAGCCAGAATTGCGATGAATGGTNTAGGAGATATCATTCAATTAAATGATAACGGATCAGGTGTGGATACCAAAGCAGGAGATGGTATTTGGACGGGCACAATTTCATGGACTCCTCTAGGGACTGGGTATGCAAAAATTGAGGTATGGGCCACTGATGGTGACTCAGTTTCTCTACCAATATCAGAGCAAATAGAAGTGAAAGGCCCTATCGATTCAGACGGTCTTTTCGCATCTTTTTCAGAGGATTTTGGATTGATTATTCTAGCAATTATTGCCATGTTAGCTATTGTTGGAGGAACCTTCTTACTAAATCGTAGAAGAAATCTACAGAGAGATTTAGATTTGATAGAATCTTGGAGCAGTGTTCCATCTAACTCCACACAATCATTGGATGGAACTAGTGAAGTAGATGCAGAATTAAATGCAGAAAACAAACCAATTTTAGAATCAGAAGTTGGAAATCAAGATGAGGACTCTGATAAAATTAGAGGTTCAGATTTAGACTGGGATTCAGTCTGATTCCGGGCCCCAAGGAGTTTTTGTTTTCGCTAGTCCAAGTCTCATGCTGAAAAGGAATAGTAGATTTTTTCTTCCATCTCCCCAAGTATTGATTTCAGCTTCACCAACACGAACTCTGTAAGGAACACTGACTTCTATGGCCTTTTTCTTTCCCAGATATCTTCTTGCTCTAATCTTAAATTCTTGAGAAAGAGGCATTCCATCATTGGTTGGTCTCATGCGTGAATCTTCAAGAATAGATTTTCTGAAAACCCACATTCCACTTTGAGAGTCGTGAACTCCATACCAATATAGGAATCTCGCAGTGGTCGAAAGTACCCAATTTCCGAAACCATGAAGTCCAGACATTGCTCCTTTTTCTGCTCTTCTTAATCGATCGCAGGTAATCCAAGATAGATCTTCTTCTATCAATTTCTTTACCAGTCCAGGTACTTCTTCTCCTGGATAAGTACAATCGGCATCCATTGTGACAATTACTTCTCCCGGAGCCATAGCGAATCCGGTTCGATATGCTCTTCCATATCCTTTCCTCGGCTCAAGATATACTGTGGCGCCTTCTTGTTCTGCTAATTCTCTGGTCTTATCTGTTGAATTACCATCAATGATTAGGAAATCTAGTTTTTTACACCAGCCATCATTGGGCACAGAACGTATGGTGTCAACGATTGCCGCTTCTTCATTTCGCGTAGGAATTACCACCGTCACATGGACTGGCAACGCATCTGTCATGAATCGAAGGGTACGGTCCTTTGCTTTGAATCATTCCGAAAAACGTCTAAATTCCTAATTTATCCGTTTTTTTATTCGACGCAATTGATTTACACGTAGTGTACGACTCCGCCCCCGATGGAGCGCGTGCGGTCTTCCACCTCGGCCCCAAATCAAGGGTCGATTTCACGTCGAATTCTTTCTACTGCCATCATTTTATGCTTATTCATTTCTTTCTTCCCTAGTGTTACTGCGGATGACGATTGGTCTACTGCTAATGTATTGACAGACGGTAGTAGTTCATCTGATTCCGTAGATGCCGAAGGAGATGTTCAAGATTGGTGGACTATCGATATAATAACGGGAGATAAATTAGAAATTTTTGTTAGTTCACCTACGGGTGATTATGGTTTTGATTTGTTTGGATGTTTTGGAACAGATCATTGGGAAGGAAAGGTTCAGGTTTGGGATGCAAATTTTGTAAATGGGGTTCCTGAACGAGGGGAGAGTAGATTTGATCAGGATTTTGGAAGCAGCGGTTCGACTCAGATTACTGTAAATGTAAACCCTTCAGCTTCTGAATGGGGTTCTCACTCTGGTTCTACAACATGGTATATTATGGTTAAATCAAAGTCCACATGTGCTCGTGATGATTTTGATTATTCTGTAACTGCAACCATTGACCAATATGATAGAGATTCTGATTCTGATGGTTTTGCAGATCGTGAAGATGATTGTGATTCGACAGAAGGAAGTTCAACCGAAGACAGAAAGGGTTGTCCAGATAGTGATTCTGATGGTTGGTCAGATGCAGGTGACCGTTTCCCATCCGATGGCACTCAATGGAATGATATTGATGGGGATGGTTACGGAGATAATCCCGCACCTGCAAATCTTCCTGATTCTTGTCCCACTACGTTTGGTAACTCTGATCAAGATAGATACGGTTGTCGAGATTCAGACTTAGACGGTTGGTCCGATCCTGATCCTAATGCAATTTATGCAACTCAGCCTTGGAATATTTCAGATGGAGCCGATGCTTTTGATACCGATTCAACTCAATGGTCTGATTTTGATTCTGATGGTTATGGAGACAATTGGGACGATCCTTCATGGAATGAGAGTCGTGCAATCAATGGATTGGGGGTATGGTATGTAGGTGCAACACAGCCTGATGCTTGCCCAACTCGGGCTGGACAATCCTTCGAAGATAGATTAGGTTGCCCCGACTCTGATGGAGATGGTTGGTCTAATCCTGACGAATCATGGAAAGCAGAAAACGGATCTGATGCATTCCCCGGAGATTCAACTCAATGGTCTGATAGAGATTTAGATGGATTCGGGGATAATTCAGAAGGAAACAATCCAGATGCTTTCCCTGATAACCCTACTCAATGGTTAGATTCTGACGGAGACGGCTGGGGAGACAATCAGAATCCTGCAGCAACACAGATTGATGCATTCCCGGATGAACCAAGTCAGTGGATTGATTCTGATTTAGATGGATTTGGAGATAATTCATCAGGATATGAAGCAGACTCTTGTAAGAATCGAGCAGGCACTTCCACTATGGATAGATTTGGCTGCCCAGATGCTGATGGTGATGGATACAGTAATTCTGATGCTGATTGGCCTGCGCATCCTGAAGGATTTGCTGATGCTTTTAATGACCAATCATCTCAATGGGCAGATACTGATGGAGATGGTTTTGGAGATAATAACGAGGAAGGAGCATGGCGACCAGATGCTTGTCCTGCCACAACTGGTAGTTCTACCATCGATAGATGGGGTTGTCCAGATGGTGACGGAGATGGTGCAAGTGACCCTCAAATTCAGGCTGGGTGGTTACCACATCCTGCTGGTTTAGCAGATGCATTCCCCGATGATTCNAGTCAATGGAGAGATCTTGATGGTGATGGATATGGAGATGAGCCAATAGGTACGGATCCAGATCGTTGCAAGGAAACTCCCGGAACAAGTACAGAAGATCGTTTTGGATGTACAGATACTGATGGAGATGGTTGGAGTGATTTAGGAGATCGCTTCCCGATGGACGTTACGCAATGGTTCGATGCAGATGGTGACGGTTACGGGGACAATAGTTGGGGTAATATGCCCGATTCTTGTCCTGAGGCATCGTTAGCCGATGGCATCAGTCTTCTGGATAGACTTGGCTGTCCTGATTTAGATGGGGATGGTTACAGTGATCCAGATGATGGTTGGGGAGCTAGTCCTAACGGAACTGCAGATGCATTCCCCCAAAATAGAGTACAATGGTCAGATCTTGATGGTGATGGATTTGGGGACAATGGAATTGGTTCCCTTCGCGATGATTGTCCTGAAGTTTCTGGAGAATCAACCATCGATTTACAAGGATGTCCAGATGCTAACGGAGATGGTTATTCAGATAGTTTCGGGTTCTTGAATTCGCAATACATGTTGATGGCATCGAATCCTACCGCTGCTATGTTTACATACATTATTCCAATTGGGATTTTCTTAATCACTATTCTCGGAATGATGGTAGTAAGAAGAGGAGGTGAATCTTGATGCGACAAAATATTCTCATTCTCTTCTCTGTATTCTTATTATTACCATTAGCAACTCTAACAGTCAGTGCAGAATCAGGAATTGGTCTTGAAGAGAGAAGAGTAGATGCAATGGATATGGACAGTGATGGTTTCCCAGATATGTTGAGTACTATATTTGCAATAAATTCAACTCAGGATAGCCATGTAGGGGTTCAGGTCATTGTTGAGACAGATAGATTAGTGATTCCATTTTGGGAAAATTTGACTCTCACTGCAGGTGAAATGAAGTTCGGGTCAATCGATATTTATGCATGGGAAGATGGAGATTATAATCTAAGAATGCTAATCTGGGATCACGGGTTAGAAGTAATCACTGAAGAAGTTGATTTAGGCACATTCGACTTAACAACCGCACTTTCTCCACCTACATTAGGACTTGAATTACAAGCTGCTGATACAATATTTACCGGCGATGAATGCAAAATTCTTCGCTTCTTTTCTGATGATGTTGGAGAGCAGTATGATGCTTTAGGAGTNGTATCTCTAACGGGTGTTCCTTGGCAAGTTCTCAATGAAACCGCTCCTATTGATTGTTCATCATGGCCTGCAGCAACATATTCAATATCATTACAATATACTAATGAGTTGGGTTTTGGAGCCTCAACTATTCTAGAAGTGACCATAGAAAACCATCCTGCACCTGATTTCTCCATTCTTGTCAATGGTCAGAATCAACGTATGGGTACAGGTTGTTCTGTCATTGCTGTTTCAGCGGAGAATCAAACAGATACAGATTTGGAATTTTCATGGTTAATTACTAATCCGAAAAATCAGGAGAGGACTGAATCTGATGTGAAGGACTTGGATTGTGGACTTTGGGATCCAGGGGTTCACAAGGTTCGAGTAACTGCTACGAATCCACAAATGCAGACTACGACTTTGGGTGTGAATGTTGTTCGATTACCACCTATTGATCCTAGTGATCCTAGTTTAGGAAATATTAGTGATGACACTGCTTGGCCTTCAAGTTCATCTGGTGAAGATTATGAAGCCATCCCATTATTCCTTAATCTACAGGCATCTGCTGCAGCCATCGGGGGAGGGGGAATATTGTTCGGACTTATATTTGGTATATTTGCAGGACTAGTCTTGACCCGTAGGAGTTCAGATTCACCTCGCTTGGAAGAAGTCATGGAGGCTGCCGCATCTTCCATNGTAGAAGGACAGATTGAAGATGTTGCAGATGGCTTACCAACCTATACCGATCCTCAAGGAATAACATGGAGACAACACCCCGATGGTTCAATGGATTGGTGGGATGAAATAGAAGGAATTTGGGTAAAGTTTGAGTCATGAAATATGAATCAAAACAAACACAGAACCAGTAGCATTAACCGTAAATTCTTCTTTGGTTGTTTTATTTGATAATCCTCTTGATGAGAATCCAATCTCATCATCTAAATCCCATTCCAATCCAGTGGTTTTCACATGTGTGTTTTCAAAGGAGAAAATAGAAACTAATGTACCTACAGGTACATTATACATACAATCATTTGTATTTGTGATTCTATGGATAATCATATCATCTAAAATTACGCGAATATCTAGAATCTCATTTGCGTTATGCAATGCTGCATAATTGGCCAATTCGTGATCATTTCTCTTCCCGGTAAAACCAAGGATACATATTGTCGTCAAATCCTTTTCTAAACACACTTCAAGTGCCTTTGATAAGTCATTATTTTCTTGTCCTTCAATAAGAATTAAACTTTCTTCAGGGTGATTTTCTCTGTTCACTGAATCTAAGTCTCCAATTATCAAATTTGGAGTAATCCCATACTGCAATGCTAAATCTGCCCCGGAATCTACTCCAATGATATATTCAAAATCTTGGAGACAACTCATTTGAGGCCATACACCTGGTAAACAAAGGAGGGTTGTCATGTACAGGCCATAGTTATCTAGTCCTTCATCGCACCGCTTTCAGGTCGAAAGATATGAAGCCTTTAGAGTAGGGAGGTCTATTCACGGGCAATGGTGCTTCGGCACTAAGGGGAGTGAGNTTGTGAAAGCAAGAATTCTTGTCACACTCATGGTATTGTCACTATTTTATCCTATGACCTCTTTTTCTACCTCTTTGGAAGACGAATTTACACCCCTCGATACTATCCAAGCACCGTTGCCGTCTAATGAATGGGGAGAAAGTTTAGCAGGTTCTGATATTACACACATGAGTGAAGATTGGAATGTTTTAGCGACTCGAAACTTATCCAGTATGGTTGAGTTACAAATATCTTCGACTCTATCTGATTCAGACGACTATTCGGGAATTGATATGATCATTGATCACTTTGATGCAATTCACGCTTGTGTACACAACGGTACAACTGGAAGTTTAGAATATATACANCTGAATCAAACAGGTGCCGTTCANTGGACAATTGTTGATGATGGAAACGGAAATAATGTAGGCTCCGAATGTTCAATCGATTTAGACAGCCAGAACAGAGCTAGAATTGCATATCTAGATTCAGACACCTCTTCTCTTAAATTTGCATTCGATGCACCTCCGCATTATGTGAATTATGAGGACTGGCATGTGCGTACAGTTACCGAAGGATGGAATGTTGCNGGACCACTGCAATTGTCTATTGTAGAAAATGGATCTGACGTCATCCTATGGATCGATGAAGATACAGGATACCTTATGACTTCATTTTATGATTCGACGTTTTGGCGTCATGAGACTGTAATTGATTCAGTAATCAATGGATATAATGCCCGCACTCATGATGGAGATTCAGTACGTATATTACATGAGACNGGAGGCTTGATTCGTTCAATGGATTGGCCAAATATGACTTTCACAAATATTGATGCTGCTCCATGGATAGGTGCTCCATTAGATCAAGAAATTCCAGAAGTGGGAGAGGCTCAACTTACTTATTCAGCCGAGAATGATACCGTAGTACAATTTGTACGAAGCCTAGAAGGAAGAAGAGAAGGAAGAATCACTACCACTCCCGTACATGTAATAGATGCAGATGAGTCATCTGCAAAAGTTGGAGATTTCAATTGTGATGGNAAATCTGATTATATTATTTTCATGAATCAATCTTTAGTTGTTCATTATGGACGAACTAGCGGATTTAATCCAATACCTGATATCGTTCTTCAACAGACTTTGGATTCAAACTCGAAAATTTCCTTCGATTCAAGTGATATGAACCAAGATGGATGTGATGATGTTATCTTTGGCATGCCTTATCTAAACTCTAGTAATGGAGGTGCTCGTCTTCACCTCGGCTCTTCATTAGGATTAGATCCTGTTGCATTTTGGACCTTTGAATCGTCAACTACTGGTGCCTCGTTCGGTTCCAAAGTGGTATTTATTGGAGATACACACAATGATGGATATGATGATTGGGCTGTTTTGGCATCTGATGAAGTCGGTTCTGGAAGTGTAGTAGGAAGAATTCATCTCTTTGATGGAGGATCACAAGCACCGTCATCATCTTCACTTACTTTAGCAGGAACTGGAACCAATCTTCAGTATGGTTGGGCAATAGAAGCATTAGGAGATATTGAGGGTGATGGATATGATGACTTTGCGATTTCTTCTGCTGGAGGTCTTCTTGATTTGACAGGATATGGTAAAGTTCAGATCCATTCAGGTGGTTCAACAGGTCATTCNACTACTCCTAGTGCAGAATGGAGTCGAACACTTCAAGGAACTTTGCTAGGCTATTCTGTTGAATCTTTGGGAGATGTAAACGGCGATGGTTACAACGACCTTGGATTTGGAGAACCATATGTCGATACAGCAGGACCAGGTTCANATGGCGCGATTCATATTTCATTTGGAGGCCCAAACGGATTNCCTTCTGTATTCAATCAATCGATCTTAGGCCCNTCACCNGGTTCGAAAATGGGCTATAAGATTTCAGCAGCAGGAGATGTAGACCGAGATGGATTCGACGATGTATGGGCTGTAAGACCCGGATCAGGTCCTTCNGGAGATATCGTATTATTTTGGGGATCTTCATCAGGTCTTACCACAACTCCCCGAATCTTCTCATATTCTGANATCAGCGATGTTATTCGTTCTGAGGACTTTGATGGAGATGGACAAGAAGAGTGGCTAATGATTGATGATATTCAAATCTCAGTGTTCGAGCATCTAGATTGGGAACAGATTTCTATTCAAGGACCCTTTGCAGGTGAGTCGAACTTTTCTGAATTAGATTTGAATATCGATGGACCTGGNCGTAGTTCGATTGGAGTTCAGACAAATTCTGGATTTGTGGTTTTGTCTCGTCCGGATGAACTTTCAACATCTACAAGTGACTGGAAGCAAACCAAGATAGGATCTGGAGAAGTAGCTTATGGAATTACAGAAGCTGGCCAAATTTTAGCTATTTCAATTTGNAATGGAGGCGCTGTTTGTTTTCACAAGGAAACCGGTTTCGTTGTGTCAAGTCATACCATTGAATCAACAGGAAGCGTGGGGTCTCATCCTACTATAACTCCGAGGTCAAATTTAGGAGGGTTGAATATGAGTTTCATGTTAGGAAATTCAGTTCTTCGATTTGCAGAAGAAACTACTACTGGATTTGAAGTAAGTTCGGGGCCTTCACTTGGTCAATTAAATGGTACTCCTATTGTTTTAGAGGGTAATATCACTGTCTGGAAAGATGATAGAACATTGAAAGTGGGAATAATGAATGGGTCCCAGTGGGAAACTCATGTAATTGCCGATGGATCAGTTGCTGGGTTAGGCTTCAGTGCTAATGTTCTAGATTGGAATTCAAATGGTCCTGAAAATTTGATTGCAGGGTTTATCGGAAATGATTCACAACTCAATTTGATAAAATATAATTTTTCGAATAGTTCCGTAGTTAATAACTCACAAATACAAATTGAGTCTCTTGATTTAGATTCCCAAATTACTCTTTCTCCAAGTTCTATTGCCAATAGTAAGCCAATAATTATTGTAAATTCATCAGGTTATGGCTCCTATCAAGAGTTAATTCTGGAAAATGTTTCAGATACTTCCTCTTGGTATAATGAATCGATTGAATCTTTTAACTGGACAGACAATAGTGAATTTTTACCTCTTTGGAACCCTATCTTAGGTACGTTTTTCACAATGTTAGGAAATACATCTGCTGGAGAATCTGCTTACATACAATGTGTTGTGATATCATTATTAAACACTGTAAATTGTTCAAACCTGTCTCTTTCAGATCGGGTTGATTCTAGAACAATCAATCCATGGTTAGGATTTGGATTGAGATTAGATGGCTCAATTGAGACACCCTATGGAGTAATTTCCGAAATTCAGTTAGATCCATCCTCTGGCTTTGCAGTCACTCTTGCTGAACATCATGGTCGAACTGGCTACATAATGCTCGGAAAGACAATGGCTACAGATGACGCAATGGCTATTCATTTAGATGCTGACACCGATCGTGATTTTATTCCTGATATGATTGATGAATTGCCCAATCAAGGCGGACAATGGTCAGATTATGATGGAGATGGTTTCGGGGACAACTCCGTCTCTTCATCCTTCGATGATTGCTCTTCAGATGCTGGCTCTAGTTTGTTTGTAGAGATTGGTTGCGGTGATTTTGATAATGATGGTTGGTCAGATTATTCCGATGAATGTGCAACTACTGGGCATTCCTATATCGATAGAAAAGGATGTAGTGATGCAGATGGAGACGGCTGGTCTAACAATGGAGGAGATTATGCTTCAGGTGATCTTTCTCCCACAAATTGGATGCAGGCTAGAGATCAGGATGGTGATGGATTGCTTGATAATCATGGTCCAGATTGTTGCGGAATGGATGGGGCTGATGAATTCCCATTCGATCCTAAACAATGGGTTGATGCTGATAACGACGGTGTAGGGGATAATAATTCAGATCCAGATGGAGATCAATGTCCCGGCTTATTTGGCTTGAGTAGATATGACAGAGCAGGTTGTGTTGATAGCGATGGAGACGGATACAGTGATCCGACAGAAGCAACAAGCACGGCAAACGATGATGCTTGGACGGTTGAAGATGGCGCAGATATGTGGCCTTGGGCTCCTTCTGATACATCCTCAGAGAACACTTGTGGTTCTGTTTGCCATCAACAGTGGGCAGATTCCGATGGAGATGGGTTTGGTGACAATTCTTCCATAGGTGCGTTCCTTAGAGATGCTTTTCCGACTGATGGTTGGCAATGGAATGATACTGATAATGACGGATTTGGTGACAATTGGGATGATCCTGCACTTAACTCAACTCGTTCTGGAGGAATTGGGCAATGGGTACCTCAAGCTAATTTGAGCGATGATTGTCCGACCGTAAACGGAAATTCATCAATCGATAGAACTGGTTGTTTAGATTCAGATGGTGACGGTCATTCCAATCTTTATTCATATGAAATTGATGAAAATACTGGGCTAAGGAATTCCGAATCAGGAGATGCTCTTCCAGATAATCCTAGTCAATGGCGAGACAAAGATGGAGACGGTTTTGGAGATTTTCCAATGGAAATTGGAGGTGACCAATGCCCAGGTATTGCAGGTGTTTTGAATGGATTGGGTGGAGACGGTTGTCCTGCTCCTATGGACGATGCAGATGCAGACAATGTCGCAGATGAAGATGACAATTGTCCGTTAACAGAATCGGGGGCAATAGTTGATGAAAATGGGTGTTCTTTCGATCAACGAGATGATGATCAAGATGGATTACTAAACCCAGTCGATCTTTGTCCCGATACTGCTTCNGGAGAATCTGTTGATGAAAATGGGTGTAGTAACGAACAACTCAATGCAGATGCAGATGATGATGGGGTTCGAGATATTGATGATTTATGTTCTGACACAAATTCAGGTGCTTCTGTAGACACTAATGGATGTGCTGATTATCAACGAGATACAGATCAGGATGGAATTACTGACGATCAAGATGTTTGTCCTGAAACTACCTTGGGAGCAGCCGTAGACGACGAAGGTTGTGTTTTGGCAGGTGTTGATTCTGATGGTGATGGTATAGATGACAAGGATGATGCTTTCCCTACAGAGTCAACGCAGTGGTTGGACAGTGATGGTGATGGTTTTGGNGATAATCTAGAAGGTGTAGATTCAGACGAATGTCCATCTGTATCTGGAACCTCTACTGAAGATCGTGATGGTTGTCCAGATGGAGATGGTGATGGATGGTCAGATCCAGATTCGGTTAATCCAGTACCTCCAATTGGGACAGCAGATGCGTATCCTTCAGAACCATCCCAATGGAGAGATCGTGATGGGGACGGNTTTGGAGATGAGTTAGACGGAATTAATGCTGATTTATGTCCTGACATACCAGGTGTAGAAAATGGAAATGATGGTAATGGAGGACAGGGAGGAATCGGTTGTCCGTATGTAGATAAGACTGATACAGATGGAGACGGTGTATATGATTCCAATGATCAGTGTTCAAACAGTCCATCTGGAGTATTTGTAGATTCAAATGGTTGTACTTCTGATCAATTGGCATCAAATCAAGGTGATTCTGAATCAACTGATTTTGCATCCATTGGAATTATGGCTGGTGGGATTGTAGGAATATTACTCTTAATTGTCATCACTCTAAGATTTATTTCTGGAAGGAGCGATTATGATGATGAAGATGAGTGGTACGATGATGATGATGATGAAGACGACTTTGTCCCAATGAATAATTCTTCATTATCTGATAATTTTGGTAGAGCCTCAGTGGCAAGTAATAGGGCAAAAGGTCCACCTGCCGGTTCGCCACCTTCTCGTGCAGGTCCACCTACTAGATCATCAGGTCCCCAGATCAAGAAGAGTTCACCACCGTCAAGGAAAACTCCTCCCTCTGGTAGGTCACCAGCTCCTTCTCGTAGGACCTCTTCACCAGTAGATGTGGAATCGGTNCCTAGGGTAAGTACCAAGAGAATAGATCCTCGAAAAACTACTCAACCAACAAAACGAGTAAGAAGAACTTCTGCCNCAGTAACAAGTACTGAAGATTCTGAAATTCGCACACGTCAGGTTAAAACAACCAAGGTAACAAAGACAACTAAAAAGGTAAAGAAAACGGCAACTTCATCAGGTTCTGAATCCAATGATTGGAATGTTTTATTCCAAGATGAAGATAAAGATGCATATTCTTTGTCAATAGAAAATACAAAAGCGATGATTTCTTCNGGNTCTGAGGATAGAGAAATACTAAGACGTCTCCAAAGAGGAGATGGATGGTCAGCAGATCAATCCAAGTATATTCTTGATGCGGCTCGATAGTGGGGTTCTCCATAGATTGATTCAAGTGGAATAGTTCGGGGCAGATAGGGGGGAGTACATGAGCGANGCNGATATTGAAGGCGCAGCTCTTCCTTCCGATGGAATAGATGTCGATGAGACATCTGCTTACTTTGGAGTTACTAAGACCTCTGAATTAATTATGAGGTTAAACACAACAGACCGTCTCAATGGTTTAGGTGAATTTCTAACTCTTACAAGTGATCTATTGTTGACAGATTCCTTTGATTTTGATGTTGTTTCCGAGAGACTAGAGTGTGAATCAGGTGAAATTTACTATCTTCTTTCGGGGCCATTTGAGATTTTTACAATGACAGATGGGCTTCGACTTTATCTTGGACAAGAAGATTCAGAAGGGAATCAAGGAAGCGATCCAAATATACCCGAAGAAGAAAAAAATGCAATTAATGCATTCAATGATCCATTTAGATTACTGAAAATGTTTGCCGTAGGGCATACTATTGGAGGAATTAAGGAACTTGATTTGTATCTAGCAGCCTTCGATGAAATGGTTAGAGATCCTGATACTAATAGAGTCCGTCTGATTGCATTACATCATCAATTAGATCAAGTTTTGAACAAGGCTAAGAATTCGCTTGAAGTTGGAGGTTTGTCTGTGTTAGGTACTACCAATGTGGCTATGAAAGTAATAGANGCGCCTNACGATCTACCTAAGTCTGCTCCACCTAATGATCCCGTTGCAGTAGTTGAAACATCATCGCAATTACAAGAGACAGTTACTGAAGAATTTTCTGAGATATCAACGCCTCCTGTTCAAGATGAATTAGCNGCTGCCTTTTCACCATCATCAGTACCAACCGAATACATCCNGGAAGAATCTAGTGATCAGCAAGTTAGCCCCACAGAAGATNTTCTTGGTTCAGCTTTTGCAGCAGCAGAAACCCAAGCACTTCCAACTCCTAATCCTCCCTCATCACCTCCTCATTCAGAATCTTCTCCTCCTGTACTTGCTCCTGCTAGGGCTCCGATAGGTTCAGCCAGGAGCTCCTCTCCTTCATTTGGGGAATCTAGCAGTCCAACTTTTGGTTCGATTTCACAAGGTCAGCCCACGTTTGGAGCAGCCAAACCTTCGACTCCGGTCCCTTCTCGTCCAGCAGGAAATGGGAAAGTAAGAGGTGGGGGTTTCCCTGGTATTCGCTCAACAATTCAAACTGGAGTCTACTGTTCATCATGCGGAATTGGAGTTGAACATCATTGGCGTCATTGTCCAGTTTGTTCAATCAGGTTGATATGATTAGTTTTTGAATTTGCCATTTTTAATTAGAGTTTTATCTCCTAGACTCACTGTTGCATCAGTTAGAATTCCGGTTGCTCTTAGTTCATGAGTTCGTCTAGTAGCGGGCTGTTGAAGAACAATATAACAACTACCTAGCACCTTTTCATCTTCTAGAGCACTTCCTGAAATCCTGGCTTTAGGATTCATTCCAAATCCGAATTCAATTATCTTTATTGAGTCCATTCGTTCATCAATAAATTCTATGATTTGTTCATTCAAATCACCTTCATTCGATTCTTGAATATCTACAATCTTCCCTTCATCAACAAGTATAGAAATTGGTTGAGAAAGTGATACTGAGTCCCAAGTTCCATTAATTTTTATGACACCTGTTACACTTTCAGGTTTAACTTCTGCAAAGATTTTACCCGCAGGTAGATTAGTTACTTGCCCTGGACGATTACAAATCCCATTATCTTCAAGATTCCATCTTCCTGCAATTGAAAATTCTAATGACTCACCATCTTGACTTGAGATAGTAATGTTCCTATGTTTTCTTAGCACTCTTGCCATACTAGCAATATGGCTTTGTAACTCATCGAAATCAGCAGTCATTCCTCCTTCAATGAGCATAGAGCGAGAGACTCCAGGCATTGTTGCAATACGAGCTCCATCCTTAGAAGAAACCAATCTTGCCCTAGTATGTGTTAGAGAATATCTTGTTGCTGCAATTACAACATGCTGTCTCCTCATTAAATCTGCAACAGGAGATGGCGGTTCTTGCCCATGCCGATGAGTACTCGGCATCATTACCATTAGAACACGATCGGAAATCTGAGAGCCTGCTTCGTAAAGTGCCTGTCCTATCTCAGCGGTGTTGGGGTCAGTAATTATCAATAGATTCTCATGACTTCTTAATTGCATACATGTCTCAATAACTGTTTTTGCAGAGTTACGAATCTTCTCATCTTCATCTAATTGTTCAGCGACCGCATCCACATCCTCGTCCGCGGCTCCCATGGTATTCACTCTGCAAAGGTAGGTGTTGTTCTTCAATCCGCGTCCGAATCTTGGTTCTGATATATTTTTTTGAGTTGGTTACCGACGTGTAACCAAGGGCTTCATAATGCTCCAAGTATTGGAAATAGCATGAACCGAGGTCTTAGTGCATCTGTATTGACGATGATCATGTTAACGTGCGGTCTANCTGGATGTCTACAAGCATTTGATGATGTGGTAGATTCCATAACCGATGCAGGGGAAGATTATCCTTCGTTAGATTTGGGAGAAAGAACTCGTTCTTCCCCCGGATTGATCCAATATGATGCTTGTAACGATCTTCTAAACGATCTTCAATCAGCTGTATTTGAGGAATCCTTGGTATCTTTAGATCAAAATGCATATTGGCATTGGACTGATAATTATTTGTTCCGTGGAGGTGATGAGATAATGTTTGATGGGGTTGCAGAAGGAGCAGTAATGGAAGATAGTGTAGATACTACCACTAGCAGTCCTTCAGTTGGTTCCAGTGAGTCTAATTCAGACAACGGAGGGCCTGTTGCAGGTACAGATTTTTCTGGAACAAACAATCAGGAACAAGGAGTAGATGAGGCAGATTTTTTGAAGACAGATGGCCGATGGATCTACGTTCTAAATAATGGGAAGTTGGTAATCCTTGGCGTTCCTGAGTTTGGACAATTAGAGATGATATCTAACATGAGTCTTGAAGGATCTCCTTCACAAATGCTGATAGATGAGAATCGATTGGTGATTGTTTCAAGTGTATATTACTGGAATCTAGATTCTGATGATCCACTACGAAATATCATGGCATTTGATGAACCTAATGAATGGGGGTATTATGATTACAGAATTTCAAATTTAGTAAAATATACAGTTATTGATGTATCAAACAAAACCACTCCTGAAATAGAACGTGAGATATATATTGAGGGCTATTATCACACCTCTAGATTAGTTAACAATACTGTAAGGAGTGTTACTCATGCACATACTTACATCGATGGTTTACTGACATATCCAGAATTACCATCATCATATTGGGAATTAGATGATAGATATGAAAGAATGGATATTTGGAATCAATCAGTTACTAAAGCAATCGATCATAATAGGAACCTTGTAGACGGTTTATCTTTGGAAGATTTCTCTCCTAAAATTCATGAAAGAACAAGTGATGGCGTTTTTACTCATGCAGTAACTGCTGGAGATTGTAGTGAATTTTCTTCAGCCAAAGATGTTATGACACGAGGATTCACAACTATTGCGACAATTGGATTATTTGAAGAAGAGACCACTTTACAGGTAGACCATATAGCATCATCTTGGGTTAATGTATATGCTTCTGGCAATATGATGGTACTTGCTGAACCGGCAAATGATTGGTGGTGGTATTGGGGCATAGATGATATCTATGAAGATGAGACTAACATCCATGCTTTCGATATCTCCGAACCAGCCAACACTGAATACATTGGTTCCGGGCGGGTAAAGGGTGATGTTCAAGATCAATTCTCTATTTCTGAATACAATGGAAGTATTCGGGTTGCTTCTACATCTGATAATTGGGGTAGATGGTGGATGACTGCAGTTGATGTCATGGAAGATATTGCAGTTGCAGTTGATTCTGTTGCTTCCGGAGAAACTGATGAAATTATAGTCGAACCTGAGGTTCCTGATTGTCTTGGCCCCTCAAATCATGTGACTGTATTACAAGATGATGGTGAAGGCACTCTAAATGTGATTGGAGAAATCAATGATATTGCTTGTGGTGAGCGAATTTGGAGCTCTCGTTTTGTCGGAGAAATAGGTTATCTCGTAACGTTTCGAAATATCGATCCNTTGTGGACCATAGATCTTTCAGATCCGAGTAATCCTACAATTCTTGGAGAATTAGAGGTGCCTGGTGTTTCTACTTACATTCATCCTTTGAATGAAGATCTCCTTCTAACTATTGGAATTGGCCCCGCAGGAGATGATGGATTTGGTCTTGATTGGTCTCAAACTCAGATTAGTCTATTCGATGTTAGTGATTTGGAGAATCCAAGTTTGGCAGATTCTCTCTCATTATCTCCGGGATACTTAGATGATAATTGTGCTGATATTCGTTCTTGTGGTTGGTCATGGTCATGGTCAGAAGCAACATATGAGCATAAGGCATTCAACTATTGGGCTCCCGAAAATCTACTTGCAGTACCTCTCTCTACTCATCGTTGGGTTTACGACACGGTTGTAGAAAATGATAGAACATACACTTACTATGGTTATGAATTTGTTTCGATGTTGAAATTAGTCAATGTAGATATTGAAAATAAATCATTGACTGCCCACGGGGAAGTAGATCACTCTTCTCTATATGGAAATGGTGTCCAAGAATATTGGTATTCTAATACAGATATTCGAAGATCTATCTTTATCGGTGATTATATCTACTCAATTTCTTCAGCAGGAATGACTGTTCATTTGACCGACAATCTCTCGCATGTTGTTACCGTGGATTTACCTGAGAATGATCCTGTAACGTACAGTTACGATACAGAATCTTCCACTGNGTCTTCNGATGGTGGTGCTAAACCAGTTGCTGAATCATCTGAATCTTAGACTTCTACCCGTNTGACCAGGTTTAACCAANGGTTTTCCTCTAAATGGGCCATTCTTTGTTCTACTATGTACCGGTATTCCATCAACTATGGTCCACATTGGTAATCCTGTGAGTTCAAATCCATCGTAAGGAGTCCAACCAACTTTTGTCCAAGTATCTGCATCTGTAATCGTTCGATGTGTTTCTAAATCAACAAGTGTCAAATCACCATCGTATCCTTCGATAAGCGAGCCCTTGTTTTCTATGTTGTATACCTTAGCTGGTCCTTCACACATCCATTGTACGACATCAGATACACTGCATTTCCCATCAATTGCATGTGTCAACATTAGAGGTAACGAAGTCTCAACTCCTGGCATCCCAGCAGGTGCCTTTGGATATCCAACTGATTTTGCTTCCAAAGTGTGAGGTGCATGATCAGTAACAACACAATCGATAGTTCCGTCTTTTAGACGCTCCCATAATTTATCTTTATCTTCAGTATTACGAATAGGTGGATTCATCAGTAAACGAACTCCTCTTTCCTCGACATCATTTTGATCAAAAGTAAGGTGCTGAACACAAACTTCTGTTGTAATCAAATCACCTTTGTTTGAAGCCAACCAATCGGCTTCAGATCCACTCGTTAGGTGAACAATATGTAGACGATGATCATAATCCTTGGCTAAACCAGATGCTCGCTTTGTTGCCAATAGAGCACATTCTACATCTCTACATTCGGCGTGTGCAGCTATATCGGATCTATGACTGAATTCTGCAATACGTGATCGAAGTCGAATTTCATCTTCAGCATGGGTTGCTATGATGCCCCCTGTATTCGCAAAAATTTCCTCAAGATGTTTCTGCTCATGCACAAGTAAATCTCCAGTGCTGCTGCCCATGAAAATCTTGATTCCACAAACTCCTGAATTATTGGGTTTTTGCGGTGTCCCAACGGCATCGATTAAATCATCTAAATTGGTAGTAGTCGCTCCAATAAAGAATCCACTATGTGTTACCGATTTTTTTGCAGCTCTACGATATTTATCTCGAAGTACTGTTAGTTTTGTTGCATTTGGTACAGTATTTGGCATGTCTAGAAATGCTGTGATACCGCCTGCAGCAGCGGCTCTACTTCCACTCTCAAGGTCTTCTTTTTCTGGATTACCCGGATCTCGGAAATGGACATGAGGATCGATTGCTCCAGGCAACAAGTGTAATCCTGTACCATCAATAACCAATTCATTGGGTTTGGGAACTAGCCCGCCTTGAGCGGCGATGGTTTTTATTGAGCCATTAGAGACACGTAAATCACCTTCTACAATGCGACTCGGAAGGACCATCATCGCATTTTGGACGAGAAGGTCGCCTGTCATTAATACGAAATTTCATTTCTAGTCCATCAACCCGTCGATATTCAACTATCGATTTCTTATACGTGTCTAGATTCGGGCTAGGTAGCGAGGTGGGGTAGTCTGGTTATCCCGTCGGGCTCATAACCCGGAGACCGATGGTTCAAATCCATCCCTCGCTACCATTCTATATTCATCGAGGGTCTTATCTATCTCTTTCAGTATTGATTCTCATGCGAGGCAAGTTCATCGCCATATTGATGGCTTGCTCGTTCCTATTTTCTGGATGTTTAGGAGCAGATGAAGAGTCTTCACTCATCCAGATATCTGTGAACATGGAAGGAGCTTCGGGGACTGTTCATTTTGTCAAAGATGCGAATAATGGCACATCAATAGAGGGAATGCAGGTTTCCTTTGATTTCACAGGTACTGAATCATCTGGGGGGGCTCTCACCGAATTTTGGTTGGAACCAGGGGATGGAACACAACGAATGTCGACCAATGCAGCCGANTCNAAGATATTGTCACGAGATTATGNTTCATACGGAATTTTTCAGTCTCGAGCAGGTGCAAATGACTCAGGAGGAAATAGTGCTAGTGANGAATTAACAATNTCATTCAATGGAGCATTTCANCTGAATCAAACTAGCCCGACNGGNGTGGATGAACCTGCTGATTTNCATATTGATTCAATGAANATNAATAGTATTCAAANNCCTGTAAAACTAGAAATTTCTTCAACAATAACCAATGTAGANAATGCGCTTGCTATCCCTCCTCCGGATGATGTGGANATTACTTGGCAATTGTTTGATCCATCTGGTGAACTTATAGCAACTCATACTCAAGTTATTGGAGAAGGGCAATCATATACTTGGACACATAACGAAGAAATCCCAATGATTGGCGGCTGGGAATTGATTATTGGGGATGCAGTTGATAATGAGAATGTAAATCAAGAGACAACAGCATTGGTGTTATTCTAAATACAGTTTCGGAATTGACTGAATTAGAACTGAAAGTGAAAAAAAAGCATCCTGCTACGATGGTAAATCTGATTTTGTTTGACATGATTCGAAAGGCCCCCATCATTTCTTCATATACTGCCGAACATTCCTAGAGTATGAACACGGGGAGATAGAATCCTATGGCAAGTAAGAAAAAAAGCGAAACGAACATGGACGGCGAAGAGGAGGAAATTCCAATGGTCGAGATAGAAGAAGAAGAGGAGGCGACGATCGAGGATCTNCCAGGTGTTGGTCCNGCGACAGCNGAGAAATTGAAAGAAGCTGGTTTTGATGATTTNCTAGCAATTGCAGTAATGAGTCCNACAGAGTTAGCAGAACAGGCAGAACTTGGTGANGCAGTNTCTTCAAAGATTATCCAAGGTGCAAAGAAGTTAGCAAACATCGGTGGATTTTTGAGTGGTACTAAATTGTTAGACAGAAGAAAAGAGGTTCTCAAGTTATCAAGTGGTTCTAGTGCACTCGATGAATTACTTGGTGGAGGATTTGAAACTCAAAGTATATGCGAAGTATTCGGAGAATTTGGTAGTGGAAAGACTCAAATTGGCCATCAATTAGCAGTAAATACTCTACTACCATTGGATAAAGGTGGATTAGCTGGAGAAGTATTCTANATCGATACTGAAGACACATTTCGCCCTGAAAGGATAGCACAAATGGCTGAGGCTATTGGTNTGAATCCNGAGGAAGCATTGGAAAGAATTCATGTCGCTAGAGCATANAATTCAGCACATCAAATGCTTCTAGTTGATGAAATTAAACGCATGTCCAAATCAGTTGAGGTGAAATTAATTATCGTTGACTCGTTGACCAGTCATTTCAGAGCAGAATATGTAGGTAGAGGAATGCTTGCACCACGTCAACAGAAATTAAATCGACATTTGAAGGAATTGAAACAACTTTCAGATGTTCATAATGCGTTAGTATTAGTCACCAACCAAGTCATGTCCAATCCAGGTACTATGTGGGGAGATCCTACAAAGGCAATTGGAGGACATATCGTTGGTCACGCAAGTACATTCCGGTTATATCTCCGCAAATCAAAGGGCGGACGAAGAGTAGCTCGTTTGATTGATAGTCCAAATCTTCCTGAAGGAGATGCAGTAATCAGTGTTGTTGCTGAAGGAATTCGGGACTAATTAGGCAGGTAAATCTGCAAGTTTATTTTGAACAGCTTCAATGAGGCTTCGAACAGTATCTGGATCGAATGAGAATTCCAGTTTTGCTGTACTAAAGAGTTCAGGTAGTGGTTTACTTCCTCCAAGTTTCATGGAATGAGCATAATTCTCTAGGGCTGATTCAATAGAGTCAAGTGATTGTAGCCAAATTTGTAATGCACCAAGTTGTGCAATTCCATATTCAATATAATAGAATGGATATGTGAACAAATGTAATTGACGATGCCAACCGATATCTCTCAATTCTTCAATTCCATCCCATTCGACATCTGCACCAAATCTTGAACGTAAATTTCTCCAAATTTCTGTTCGTTCATCTTTGCTATGGCCTGGATTTGTATGCACCCAATGCTGGAAAGCATCTATTGTTGCAATCCAAGGTAGAAGACTAACTATTCCTTCAAGATGAGTTCTTCTCGCTCTGTCAGCATCTTTCTTTGAATAGAACTCTTCTAAGTGAGGATGTACTAATAGTTCCATACTCATTGCGGCTACTTCTGCATATTCTATGGGTGGGTCTCTATGGTCGATTAACTCTAATTCACTCGAATAAATTGCATGAAATGCATGTCCCGCCTCGTGTACCATTGTCTCCAAATCTCTCTGTAATCCTGTGGCATTCATGAAGATAAATGGCCTTCGAATACGATCAAAACTAATTTGATATCCACCTGGTGCCTTTCCTTTTCGACTTTCTAAATCTAATGATTTTCCATCTCTCAAGCTATCAAACATTACCCCTAATTCATTGCTGATTTTATGAAACATTTTCGATGTACCTTCTACCATTTCATCCACATTTTTGAATGGTTTTAGGGGGGGTCGTGCGTAAACATCTACCCCTAAATCCCATGGTCTCAGAGTATTGACTTCCAAGAGCTCCTTTCTTTGCTTATCTAGAATTCTACCCAAGGGGACACATACTTGTTCTGCTGCCGCATGAAAATCTTCACAATCGCTAGGTGTGTAGTCGAATCGATGTTTTGCAACAAATGCATAGTCTCGATAATTTTCAAAACCTGCATTTATTGCAATTTGATGTCTAATTGAGAGCATTTTTCCATATAAATCATCTATCTTGTCAGCATCTTTTGATCTTCTTTCCCAGACCGCTCTCCATGCACCTTCTCTTGTTTCTCTATCGGTGACTTGCAGATATTTTCCCATCTGTTGGATGGTTTTTTCTTCTCCATCAAATGAAACCATCATTGATCCACAGATTTCTTCATACTGTTGTCCTAACTTTGTTAATTCGGTTCTAAGAGGAATGTTTTCTTCTCTAAAAATCTCAATATCCGCGCGTATGTCTCTTATCATCACTCCATATTTGTCCTGATCTAATTCATCTATAACTGGTGAATCCATTATTCTTCGATTAAGACGATCTCCAATAGCAGAGAGTTTTGGCTCTACATTCTCTACAAAGTCGAGGTATGCATTTTTTTTGTCATCATCTTCTGTAGAACAAGTCATTGCGACATACAGCCTAGAACCTGCTTCTGAGACCCATTCGCGAAGTTCACTTTCATCTTTGATCATATTTTCTAATTGTTCTACACTGTCTAAAGAACGACCTACTAAGTCTTCGTATAGTGGTTCTAATTCATCCCACAATGTAGCATCCAATTGGTCAGGAACGAAGCCCATGAAACGCCAAAGGATACGGAGATTCGTAAATCATTCTGTTCTTACGGATAGAGGGCCTTCCGGAAGAGGCCCTTCCTCACGGGTCCATTTTGCACATTTCCAGACATCTACTGCATCCTTTACCTTCTGTTTCATTTCCTCTAAATCGGGATGATCTGGATTTGTTTTTTCTGTCCAACAAGCGATACAGTACCTCTTTCCTTTGTAATCTACGTAATTCATCGGTGTACAAGGAATTCCGCAAGTCACACAATTTCTAAGCCCATGGAACTTCGGCATCAACTCTGGGAAGAGAGACTACTCTATGAGTTTCTCGATTGAAATTCAAATATCTGCGGATGCTGCAAATGCCAAGATTGTAGATTCAATTTGGTCAAATGAAAAATTACCCTCAACTCCTAGTCGCTCTAGAGCTTCTAAGTTCGGTGAAGGTCGTGCGGTCAAAAGATCTCCACCTAACCATGTCATAGCTTTTGATACCTCTATTTCCTCCTTATCATCTCTAGTAGGATATGATACTGCTTGTCCAAATTCATCAAAACCAGGATGCTCAGGGAGATACAATAACCATGCATGGTCATCTTCATTTCTTACACCTGCTCGTTCGAATGCAAGTTTAATTTGATGGGTGCCCGATAGAATTCTGATAAATTCAGTATCAACAGTCCGTGCGACCATTTTATCTAACATTTCATTTCTACTAGCATGGGACCAAACTGCCCAAAGGTGGCGTTCACTTACTGCCACTGCCCCAGAAATCATTACCCATCTTTCTGATGGTCTAATTTCCAACCAAGTTTTTACTAAATTTTGTGAATCTTGAACTGGATGGTCAAATTCAATCCCCCAAGCTGGGAACCACGGAANTTGCGCAGGTTCCATGTTGGNCCCTTGGGTTATTGGACTTCAAATCACCTTATTTTTTCCTCAAAATTATTTGTTGTGCATTTGTAATTATATTTTCNACAAGTCTAGGACTCCATCCTCGTANTCCTTCTAATTTTGACCGATCTCTTGGCCCCATTTCAGACACATCATAAATTGTTTCAAGTCCATATCTTTTCATTTCTCTAGCCCGAACTCTGCCTACATTTCGAATACCAACAAGACCTAGAATGTCTGATTTACACCCGTATCGAATTCTTTTTTGAATCTCTGAGATATATTCTGAAACTATTGAGGTTGCTTCTGATGCCTCTTCTGATACTTCATTATCTGATACTAACATTCTTCGAGCAGAATAAAGCAGCCATTCCGCTAGTTCAACTCTTGTTCTTACATCTCCAGGTTGCGAATCAAATTCTTCTTCGATTTCCCTCAATGTTTTTTCTTCCATCCATTCTTCAAGTACACAAAGTGCTTTGATTCTCATGTTTTCATTTTCTATATCTATCGGAATTTCAACTTCGTTAAGTTCTTCGAAGGTTAGTAATTTATTGAATTTCATTGCTTCAGAGATATTTTCTATTTTTTCCGTTTCTTTGGATTTCACCCACATTGAAAGAAAATCAGGAGTACATGAAACCAGATGAATTAGACTTCTAGGGTGTAGTTGTCTGTTTTCATCTAGTCCTTGTACTATCCTAACTGCTCTTCTAAGTCCTCTTCGTAATATATAGCCAGAAACAGGATCTAGATAGAGTCGGGATACAGTTTCTCCAAAAGTAGTTGCAGAATATGTCATTCCTGGATTTTCTTCACTTTCTAATGAGTAATTATTCTTAATCTGAGCAGCCGTACTAAATCCAAATACTGCTGGTCCTTTTCTCTTAGGAAGTTGTTCATATTGAGGTTCATTCCATTCCAGTCCATCTAATGTAGTTGCAGCTGCAGCCCAAGTGGGGATTTCATCTTCCCAATCATCTTCTAAGTCCTGTATATCTGTTCTTTCTTGTATTCGTTTGATTACTGCATTACTTTCTCCAGTTCTGACAATCATTTCCTTTTCAACTAACCAATCAATCATCCGGTCAATCCTTATTCTCAAATCATCTTTACGAATTTGCTGAGAAAGTAACGTTTCTTCAAAGAATTTACCCAAAGCATCTCTATCGGTTAGTCCACCTGTTGCTATCGATGAAAGAACGTGAGAAAGCAATGCATTTTCAAGTTGTGATTCAACGTCTTCGGGTTCTCCAAAAATATATTCTTCCGTTACAATATCTCTTTGCGATTCATTTTTTGCCATTATCCATGCTTCACCTTGATCGTCATAAGTAGGTCTTCCCGCCCTACCCAACATTTGTTGAATTTCCATTGTTGTATATCTTCCACTCTTCCATCGTTTCCAATCTCTAATAATAACACGTCGAGCAGGTAGATTTACTCCTGCAGCAAGTGTTGGGGTTGCGCAAATACATTTCAACAACCTATCCCTGAATGCTTGTTCAATAATCATTCTTTGTCTTCCTGTTAGTCCAGCATGATGAAATGCTACTCCGCCTTTGACGGAATTAGAAAGACGATCTGAAAGATTAGAACTATCCTCTCCTTTGGAAATTTTCTTAGATAACTTTTCCAATTCATCAAATTCCTCTTTGAATTCATCAATCGAAGACAAGTTTTTGACTCTCATTTTCCCTAATTCCCTTGCCTCTTTTTCGGCAGAAGATCTTGTACCTACGAATAATATCATTTGCCCTCCATCTGAAATTGTATCATTAAGAATAGAATTAGTGATTTTTGTTTCCTTGCCCTCTAATATTCTTCGAGGAGGTAATTCTGAATCATTTTTTGGACCTATTATTCTATGAATTTCTAATTCCAGACCAGTCAAAGTTCCTTGCTGCAGNTTAACAGGCCTCCATTCTGACTCTATCAAATGAGCATCTAACCACTTAGCCAACTCCTGTGGATTCCCGACAGTTGCNGATAATGCAATTCTTTGTGCATTCGGATTTAGATGGCGTAATCTTGCTAGTAAGACTTCCAGTGTAGGCCCCCTAGATGAATCGTTGATAAGATGAAATTCATCTGCAATGATTATACTCAATCGTTCAGAAAACGTGGGATTATTCCTCAAGATAGAATCTAATTTTTCAGATGTGCAGACTACAATATCTGAATTTTCAATACCTCCTGATTCTCCATCACGATCTCCTATTGCTATTCCAACACTGAGTCCAACCGTGTCAGCTAAATTACGTAATTCGTCTACTTTTTCATTGGCAAGAGCCTTCAGTGGAACGATGTAGAAAGCACGTTCTCCTGATTCTGCATTTCGAAGTTTTTGTAAAATAGCCAAATACGCAATTAGAGATTTNCCACTCGCTGTTGGTGTTGCTAAAAGGAGATTTTTTCCTTCNAGAGCAGGACCTATTGCCATGGCTTGGGGGGGGTGCAGTGTGGTGATTCCTTGTTGTTTCAAATGCTTTATTATTCTAGGATCCAAGTCGAGCGAACTCACCTTAGTAGGGCTCTTCGCGGGGTCCATGCGCTGTTGTATTGCTTCATTGTCCTAAAGCATGACGTGTGATGTCTAGATTCCGCATAGCCTAAGTGCTTAATCTCTATAGGTGGCTCATGGATGCAGACAATGGTGCGACTGATGTCCTTCAAGATTTAGAGGAAGAACCCGATGTCAATGATTGGGTTGAGATATTTTGGGGCTGTTTTCTAGTTGCAATTGGTTTGCATCGATTGTTCCATCCCGGTGATTTGCTAGATGATAGTGCAATGAGGTGGATTGCAGGGGGAGTTGTCGGTCTTGGAATTGCATGGATTGGACATGGTTTGAAGGATATGATGGTAAAGGAGACCAGAAGAGCAACCGCTGCTCTCCTNAACGGAGAGGCTAGTCCNTCTGTCGATTACAGTCTCATTCGAGACGTTCTCCTACATCCATCTGAATATCGTACATTCCTTCAATTCGCATATGAACAGGCCTTTAGCGACGGGATTCTAACCGAAGAAGAAATGGAAGAATTATCTGAGATTGCTAAGGCATTAGATCTTAACGACCCCGAGGTTTCTAGAATCGCTACAATTGCTGCAATAAATTCAGCTTTGGCTGATGGCCAAGTAAGCGAGGCGGAGAGAATTCTGATTCACAATGCAGCAATTCCTCTAGGGTTTTCGGACGAGCAATTCAAGTCTATTGATTCAGCATTAGAAGATGGTGTTATTGATGATAATGAAAGAAAGATGTTGATGGAAATGATTGGCGGCCTTCAAAATGAAGAAGAGTAATTATTCTAATTTCATTTTTAATACAATTTCTTGAGCCTTCTTTCTTTGTTGATTAGTAATGATTCCAATTACCAAAAGGATTCCAAATCCAAATCCTACTAAAATTCCCGAGAACAATGGATACGATGGCGCTCCAGTAATTCCGTTTGTAGTAGGAGTAATTGAAGAGGTGTGAGCCACACTTGTTCTTATTGATAGGTCAATGGCATCAAGTCCACAATCACAATATGATACTGTAATTAACTCTGGAAGAAGTTTGGAGGTGAAGTCATTCCATTCCTCCCAATCTACTGAGTTTGGTCTTGTCGTCCATACTCTTTCTGAAACAGATCCTTCTCCTGCTGAATCAGTCATATCCCAATCAATATGAAGAATAGAACCAACCGGTTTTTCATTCAAAACCAAACTTGCTTCAAGTAACAATAGATCTAAACTTAGTAGTCTTCCTGCTCTGAGTATATACATAATTTGTTGATTTGAGTCGAGAGGATGTTCCTTCATTTCATCAAATATATATCGATCTAAATCTATATCATTTAATTCATCAGTTTGAATTTGCCATCGTCCATCTCCAGTAGGGTGTACTCCCTCGATATGAAGGCGAACAGCGAAATTTTCACCAGACATAGTTCCGAAAAAGCCTGTAGCAATATCTACATTATCTTCTATTACAGATGCGGCTACCAGTTCAAGTCTATTCTCTATCCATTCATCTAGTGATTTTTCTGAATCATCAGGCAAGGTGGAAATGGTAGCTGTAAGAGGAGTAATTGTGGAACCAANTAGAATTAGTAACATCGCACTTGGGATTCCCCATTTACGACTTAATGGATTAATGATTGGCATTTTCAAAATCAAGAAAGAAATCGAAAATCCAATCCCTATCAGTAAAATTGCACTACCTCCTGTTCGTTCAGTATCTTCTTTTTCGGTAATTTGCCCTATCCATCCAGTCCCAGTTGGCCAGCGAGTGTCTAACTCAAAATCACTTATNTCCATTGCACCNGTTCCAGGTAAGATTTCTTGAGCACTCCAACTNTATACCCCAAATCTTTCACTTTCTCCGTAGAAACAAAGTCGCAATCGTGCCTTATTTTCAAGATTCCAGATAATGACATTATCAATTAAATCACCTTCTTGAGTAGTTCTAATAGAAGGGGATGGTTGAATTTGCCCATCAAGGGTATCTAGAATTGGAATGATTTCCGTGGTAGCAATTTCAGAAGGCATTGGACTCCAAGTTAGATCTATTCGAAGTTCNGAGGCTCTTTCTCCAACACTAAATGTAAAACAGTCAATATCTTCCTCAATTAGTGCTCCNTTTATTTGATCTCCTACTTCNACNGATTTAGGTTCGGATAAAGAACTTGGTTCATCTACATCTACAGCATCTTGATCCAATGACCACTGTATTGGCAGATCAAAATATGTAGAACCCGAAAGACCTAATTTCCATGTAACAGGTCTATCGATTTCGAATGCAAGTGTCAATTGAATTACATCGTTTGGAGATAGAATCCTACCTGAAGACAAGTCAATTTCTTGATCTTCCAAACGATATTCGTTTGCTGATGAAAATGGAGTCTCTGTTTGACCTTCGATTAACCATTCATTTGTTGATGGACCAATTGCCAAAATGATACTCAGATCTGGACGAATATATTCTCCTGGATCTTCTTCAATTGTTAAATCAACAACTAATTCATCAATGGAAATTGGAATTAGTGCATGATATGATTGTGGGGGTGACATGATGAATTCAAATTGGATAATTTCTGGAGATAGGGGGGATGCACTGGTTTCAGAATTTTTGATTTCATTAATTCCAGTGATTGAATTGGTTAGTTGGCACGTTGAATCATCGATACAGATAGCATTTAACACAGTCTGATTTGTCGAAAGTTCTGCATCAACAGGAGCTAAAAAGCCAATCAAAAATATAATTGAAAGCGNCACAAATCTTCGGTGTGTTCTTCGCCCTCCCATATCTCCTCCACTTCATTATAGATCATGAGTTTGTCCCACTGGTGAATCGATTAGAGTTACCTTACATTTTCTACAGAGATACCTTCCATTGCTTTTTCTTGTTCTAGGATGTTCTTTGTCACATTTTGGACATGTCCAGAGCCATTTCGCGGCTCGATTTCTTAGAAATCTACCAAATTCTTTACCTGCATTTTTCGCTACTTCATCAGGCCATAAATCCTCTAGTCTCCTAAATACTGCATCATGTCTAATGTTTCCAATAGCGTGTAAGTATTCATGAAACATCAGGAATCGAGCATAATGAATCCATTTTTCATTAACCGCTTCAGGATGGATTGCTACCTCTTTTACATCTTCAATAGTTTTTGTATAACCTTTAGGTCCGGGCTTAAATCGACAGACTGCATGCATTCTTGTTGCATTTTTTCTTATATATCCTAGAGGAATTTGCTTTAATTTTTCTTCTTCTTCTATACTGATTAAATCCAATATTCTCATCACTGGAAGAACAAGGTTTCGAATCTCATCCAGCTTTCTATTTGTCATTTTATTGCCTCAATTCCATCTATGGTAAGCGGGGTGTCCCTCTTTTACTGCAACAAAAAGTCCCTTTCCTTTCGCACAAAGTTTGTCATCAGCAAACATTTCCATACTAATTGATGCCCTATCTTCTAGAAGTTCAGTAACCTCACTTATCACAGTCAATTCAGCACCATGGGGGGTAGGTCTTCTAAGTTGAACAGTATAATTTGCAGTAACGGTACAAGGGGGTTCTGAATCTCCATGCAGATTCATTATGGCCATTGCAGCCGTCCAGTTGCCATGACAATCAAGGAGTGTACCTATTATTCCCCCATTTATCATTCCCGGGAATGCTTGGTGATGATCTTCCGTATTGAATGTCATAGTTAGTCCATTATCCATATCATTACGATTAAATGATCGAATTCTCAATCCGTCTTTATTCGCAGGCCCGCATCCAAAACAAATTGAATTTGGAGCATAGACCTCCTGCACTGACTTTTCGCCTTCCATGTATCGTCACTCACTGGTCGGTCCTTGAGTTTCGGGGTAAAAAAATATGAATTTTAAGCATAATTTGACATTAGGGTTCAAAGACCCACAAATCCCCCGTGTAAAATGGAGATATACCTTGACGTCTGGAAAGAAGAAGTCAAAGGCTTCCAAGAAGCCTTCTACAAAGGTATCTAATCAACTCCCACGTAGTCGTCGAGTTAAGGTTGAGAAAGCCTTGGAAAAGAAAGAAAACCCTTTAGGATCTTTAAAATCAAAGAAGAAGCCAAAGACACATCGTTTCGCGAGAACTAGAACTAAACCCGGAGAGATGCGAACAATCCGATTCCCTCTTTTAGAAACCTCGATGGGAGATCCTTGGCCTATTCGAGTAACTGTAATTCATGGAGCAAAGCCAGGCCCAGTAATCACACTATTGGGCGCAGTTCACGGAGATGAGTTAGTTGGGCCAATTGCGTTAACTCATCTATTGGGGTCATCTTTTTCAGGATTTGATAAGCCATTAGATCCTAATTCACTTGCAGGAACTATACGTATTGTACCAGTATTAAATTTACCAGGATATCGAATGCGGAGTAGATATTTTCCAGATGGTAGAGATCTAAATAGGGAATCTCCGGGTACTGAAACCGGAAATACTACCTCTAGAGTTGCAAATAGAATTTTTCAGAATATTATCTCAGGTTCTGATTATGTGATTGATCTTCATACTGCTGCAAGAGGGAGGACAAATTTGCCACAAATTCGAGCAGATCTCGCCGATGCACCTAGTAATGCAATTGCCAGAGGATTTGGCATCGAGGTCATTTTAGATTCATTAGGTCCAAGAGGTTCATTCCGAAGGTCAGCAAATGAAATGGGTATTGGTTANGCTACTTATGAGGGGGGAGGTGCCAATACNTCAGATGCTGGAGCAGTACAAGTTGCACTCTACGGTATCTTGAACGTAATGCGTTCATTGTCAATGATTCCTGGTCAACCATCCCGTCCNAGAGCCCGATTANTAGCTCATGGTTCTACTTGGATTCGTGCGGATCAAGGCGGTTTATTGGATATGAGAGCACCAGCTGGACGTTTTGTTGAAGAAGGAGAAGTTGTGGCTACTATCACCGATCCAGAACGTCCAGGTGCAATTGAAAATGTNCTATCACCTAGTCGTGGATTNTTGATATGTACTGCAACAAATCCATATGTGAATTCAGGTGCNCCTGTNGGACATCTTCTTCCAATTCATAGAGGAATTAGAGCNGTTGAGTCTATGTTGGATAACGAACGTCAGTTGATACCTTCAGGAACTGANGGAGAGCCACCATGGAGAGAGGAAACCGACGTTGATGAAATCGAGGTAGAAGGTGAATGGATTGCTGGTAATGTGGATGGAGGTTGGCACTCNGAAATTAATTCNCCACCACCNTCAGTTTCTGCCGAAGAAGAAGCCGCAGAGTCATGAATCAAGGATTTCTGTTGTTGAAATCAGGAGCTCTTGGTAGTTGATTTTCCTGCAATGAAATCCTTCTTCTTTCATGTATTGGAGGAGGAGTCCACGCCTTAATGGATTCCTTTTGTTTGGTATTTCTTGCCATCAGAATTACAATTAGGAATACTATCAGAACCCCAAGAATCACCAATAGCATATCTGTAGAAATAGGTAGATTATTCAAGGAATTAGATTCTTCTTGTCCCGATTCAGTTTTATCNTCATTTTCCTCATCATCGATTATTGGTTCAGGCTCTGGTTCNGGCTCTGGNTCAGGCTCTGGTTCAGGCTCTGGAACGGGGGTCGTTTCAGCAATTAGTCGAACAGTCCAACTNAATTCAATGGATCCATTTGCGTCTTCTAGTAAGATCTTGAAAACTACTGTCAATCGTCCCTGTACGCATGATGTTGCTTCAAAATCATCATTAGGACTATTACAATCAATAACAGGAATAGTTAGTCCTGAAGATGATCCATTGATGATTTCAGAGTCTCTGTACCATGTCTCATTAAGTTCAACACCTGCAGGTGCCCCACTCCATGTAAATGTCATTGGATTATCTGTGATGATNTGTTCNAAGAAATTTGAATTNGGATTTTGAGTAAGCGCAGCTNGTCTGTCAACATCTTCNTCNACTATCGAGTCACAATCGTCATCGATTCCATTCCACATCTCACTTGCTCCTGGATAAATTGAAGAATTACTGTCATCACAGTCAAAGAGCCACAAGATTCCATCATTATCCGAATCAATTTCTGGAGTTAGGGGGTCAGTGGAATGAATATTAATTTCTTCACCATCTTTCAGTCCATCCCCATCAGTATCATTATTCGTTGANTTTGTATTGTGTACATGGAATTCATCATGATCATATATTCCATCATTATCTGAATCTAGGGTAAGGAAATTCTCATCAATTTCTGAATCACAATCTTGATCGATTCCATCTAATATTTCNACAGCATTAGGATAGATAGACGCATTACTATCCACACAATCCTGGAACCAATAATATCCATCGCTGTCTGAATCTAAGTCTGCTACTAATGGGTCAGTAGAATGAACATTTACTTCATNTCCATCTGAGAGTCCATCACTATCTGTATCAGCATTATTTGGATCAGTGAGATGAGTATGGTGTTCTTCATAATCATTTAACCCGTCACCGTCTGAATCCATGAATTCAAATCCTTCATCAATTANTGAATCACAGTCGTCATCAATTCCGTTCAGAAGTTCCGGTCTTCCTGGATTGATGTTAGGATCATTATCATCACAGTCTACAAACCAGTAGTATAAATCTGAATCCGCATCTACATCTACAATTAGAGGGTCACTTCCATAGATNTTTACTTCCTCTCCATCCGTAAGTCCATCTCCATCAGTATCTTGTAAATTTGGATTTGTTGAATTAACTAAGACTTCAGTGCCATCATTTAATCCATCACCATCCGAGTCTGGATTATTTGGATCTGTAGATTCATTTAGAATTTCATCTCCGTCATTTAGTCCATCTCCGTCTGTATCTGCGAGTGCAGGGTTAGTATTGTGGATGTTAGTCTCATTTACATCAGTGAGGCCATCTCCATCAGAATCTCGATATTCATCAACACCATAGAATTCAAGATGCCAGTCTACGAATGTACCTGTATCTCCGTTGGCTTTATCCTCTACAGAAATTGTCCAATCTCCTAAGGCATATTCATCCAGATGTCGTTCAGATCCAAAGGACCATGCTGTGAAATCACTCCTTTCATCCCCATGTTTCTCGCTGAGTACAGATTCAGTACCGTCAGGAGAAGTCAAAATAATTTCTAAGTCTCCTCTAGCTGAATGAGTGATGTTAACTACGATATTAACATGTTCAATTTTCAAATCTTGATTGACAGTAATTGTATCTGTTACTGGTGCTCCATTATCGGGGATGGAAATACCAGGCGAGGATATAGTAGTCCCGAACGTTGTTTCAGTTTGCAATTTAGTCCAATTAGCTGCTAATGTCACAGCCGCATGAGCATCTACAGCGCCAAATCCATACTTGTGTGATATTTCATGCCCGGCTCCATTTGTACTCCATGAAGAGTCTCCCGGATCATTTTTTCGAGCAGAATTGGCTAAAATTGCCATAACATCTCTTGCTGTAAGAGTAGGGTCAACTTCGAGAATTAGTGCTACAACTCCAGAGACTAATGGAGTTGCAGAAGATGTGCCTCCAAAACTTGGATTGATATCTCCTGAGCTGTTGTAACCTCCACTTCCAGGAATATCTGCTGTGTGTATTCCTATTGAACCACCATTTGAATGTGCTACAACTAATACATTTGCACCAGGTTCAGAGTACCAAGATTGGGTTCCAGTATTAGTAATTGCACCTACTGAAATTGTTTGTCTAGCATTTGCATATCCATCATAATTTGAATTGTCAGAATCAGCATGTCCATTTCCTCCTGCCCATGTAATCACATTCCCATACCCATTTCTACCTGTTGTAAAATCAGATTCAAAAGCAGCGACAGTAAGCGGGCCAGGCCCAGTCAAGGAGTAGAGCCAGGAGAATGCGTCACCATCAAAGGGGCCCCAAGAATTGCTGTAAATATCATTATTTTGATCGTCTAAACTTAGAGCATCAGCCTCCATAGAATCAGTTTTTCCACATGCTATCAATAAAGAACCACTCATATCAGCTCCAAATGCTACTCCAGCAATGCCATAGCTGTTATTCCCGCGACCTCCTGCAACTCCTGCCGCAGACGTTCCATGTCCATCTCCTGATGAAGGCGTAGGATCTGCATCATTGTTGCAGTAATCGTAGGAACCTGACGCTTGATAACCTGGAGATAAATCAGTATGACTGTGAGCAAAACCATCATCAATAATCGAGATTGTTACTCCACTACCATTAGCGATTTCCCACGCAGCCGTAACATTTGCATCTTCGCCAATGGTACCTCCTCCTTGACCAGAATTAATCAAATGCCACTGCGAACCTATTTCGGGGTCGTTCAGAACAGTCCTTGGTTCGTGTTCCTTCAGTCTATCTGGCAAACTTCTTTCAATCAGCCCTTTCTTTTCTAATTCAGACAGAATGTTAGCAGAATTGGTAGAGTCCTCAAACTTCCAAATCCAAGCACCATTAAGGAAAGGGGCGGGTTTTATTTGAACCTCCACATCTATCCATGGTTCAATAGTTTCAGGATTTAATGTCGTCAACACTAACCATTGTTCGGGAGGTTCATTTGAGATTGAATTTTCAAATGCTTCTACTTGGAAAAACGCTCTTTGTACAGCACCAGAATACGTTTCAAAGACATTTTCAGTTTGAGGTGTTACCTCTTGAGANGACGCAAATGGTNNCANCAAAGATAGTANNATGATTGNAGTGAGAGTACCCACTGTCCCGCGCATACACACTCATGGGTTCCGAAGCGTCATAGTGGTTTGCTATGATTCGAGGAAACTATTTACTTCGTTTTTCACTTCTTCATCATCCATTAAACGGCGTTGCGACTTTGCAATTTCAAAGAGGTGATTGACCAATTTTTCATCAGGCTGATAACCATTCTTCTCTAACCAGAATACAATATTTGATCGTCCAGACATGTGTCCTATTCTGATAATTTGTTCGAGTCCAAAATCTTGGGCAGGTACTCCGCTGTAAATTCTGTCTGCAAGCCAATCATCACCTTTCTTCATTGCTTTAACAACTGCACTAGCGTGCACTCCTGTACCGGTTTCGAAAGCATCTTGACCGAAGACAGGATAATTTCTTGGAAGGTCAACCTCAACATACTCATTGGCCTTTCTCATGTATTCATTTAGGGAAGTTAAGTCATTGTCTATGGCACCCATCAATTTTAGATTTACCAAAGTTTGATCTATTGGAGCATTTCCTGCTCTTTCTCCGACACCTAATGCCGTTCCATGAATAACATCTGCACCTGCATAGTATGCAGAAATATTGTTTGCTACTCCTAGTCCCCTATCTTGATGCCCATGCCAATTGACTTCAATGTCTCTTCGTTTGAAACCAGCATCTGGAATAACTTCGTCTTGNACGAATCGAAGAAGTTGTTCTACTCCNTTNGGTGTTACATGCCCACATGTATCGCAAACACACAATCTGTCNGCTCCTAGTTCAAGAGCTCTGGTATANACGGCCTTGATATCTTCAGGTTTNGATCTNGTAGTATCTTCNGTTACGAACATTACNGGNATNTCGTTATCNACAGCAAATGAAANTGCCTTTTCCGCAGTAGAAATTATTTTTTCCATAGTCCAATTTTCAGTATATTGNCTAATTGGGCTAGTGCCCAAGAAGGCACTTGCTTGAATTGGNATTTCGTGTTTCGCTTGAAGATTAACCATNGGTTCAATATCTCCAACAACTGTTCTCACTGCACATCCTGGTCGNATGNGGTAATCATTCTCTTTGATATGAGCTAACATTGCATCGATATGGTCGACATGGAANGGNCCAGCACCNGGNAGCCCTAAATCCACTTTCTGAATTCCNAGNTTTTCCATATGGTCAANCAATTCAATTTTTTCTTCGATTTTNGGATTTCTNGCAGACGGACTTTGTAAACCATCACGTAGTGTTTCATCATCAAACCAAATTGGATGNGGGTGTGCGCTTTCATCTCTAGTAAAGTNATTCTGGATAAGATTCCAATCATAAATTAGGTCNTTCTCGTCCATGGCGCCCCCCTCCCTCGGTGGACTNTAGAANCAAGGCTATCGTATCAATGCCGCGCTCTAATTTTTTTGTTTTGAAAATCCTTCCTTTCTGAAAATCATTACACATGTTAGAATTAAGAAAATCAATGAAGCAATTGTATTCAAAGATGAAACTACTANTCCTATGAACATCAACGCGAGATAGTACAGAGAGGTACGGAATGAACGTGCTGCGGATGGGATTCTACCCTTCTCATCAATTTCTTCTGAGACATCAATTTTCAACAAACTTCGGAAATACCAGATTCCCAGAACCATTGCAATAGCGGTCCACGTAACTGCCCCTTCGGTGCCTACTGCTTCAATATTCATCCAAGGAATTGCAGCGATAGCGATTAAAAGTAAACCGTAAATTTTCATTTCCAATAGTGTTCTATCTGCTCCCTTAACCCATGGCATCATAGGGACTCCAACTTTTTGGTATTCTGTGGAACGATATAGTGCAAGAGCCCAGAAGTGTGGAGGCGTCCAGAGGAATATCAATGCAAACATCAACCAAGGAAGAGGATCTCCACCTAGGAAAAATGGATTAGAAATGCTCAGATCATTTGCNGGGATAGCTGCAGCCCAACCAATTAGAGGCGGGGTTGCACCAGCAATTCCGCCGATTACAATATTTTGAGTCGAGGTCCGTTTTAGCCACATTGTGTAAATTAGAACATAAAAGAGAATACTAAATCCTGACCAAAAAGCTGCGACAGCATTTGACATTGTCAAAAACCAAGTAACACCTAATATCGAGATAGAAATTCCAAACCAAAGAGCATTGTTCGGACTTATAGTTCCTAATGGGACAGGTCTCTTATCGGTTCTACTCATTTCAGGNTCAATGTCTCTATCATACCACATATTGATCGAATTAGCACCACCTGCCGTTAGCGTACCACCAACGACTACGACAAACATAACTTGGCCAGTACGTAGAATATCCCANTCATTGCTAATTCTCCATTGTAGTGCATCATGAATTAAAACTGCACACAAAGCAGTAATTTGTAGTAGAATCAAAACTCTTGGTTTCATCAGAGCAACATAGGCTCTCATACCCCTAGTCTCTGGTTCACTCACAGGGCATCCTCACATAACTTCGCATTGAATAATTGGGTTAATTGGTAGAAAAAATCATCATTCTTCCTGTAAATTTCCCGTTCCATGAATTTTGATTATAATCAACCCTGAAGCGAACAATAAGAATGTTAGCGAAGCTACCAGTAGATGTACAACTGATAACCATTCCATGAAACCAGATTCAGCAGTCCAAGAAAGAACGTATGCAGCGCCTAGAATTATATTTCCAATGAAAGTCACAGTNCCATANTTAGATAATTTTCTGATAGNTTCNTCTTGTACCCANTTATCTTGATCTTTCCAAAGCCAAATTAGTATGCANAGGACGATAAGTACCAACCATCTATGAATNGCCTGTGATTGAATAATTATGTCCTGTATGATTAGCCCTAATGTTCCGGAGCATAGGGGCCACGAGTTAGGGATACCTGANACGCCACATGCATAATTAGCCCCCTCTGTTGTTGAAATATAAGTGCCTACTAGCAAAACTGCTAATGTGCCAAATGTAGCAACTGATAGCCGGTTTATTGTTTTCCTATCAGATTTAATTTGTATTTTTTTGCCTATATCTTTCCTCCAAGAAATATGCAATGCAATTAGTGAAAGTGTGAAAATTAATGCAGAAATAAGATGAATAGCAACTGACCAATTTTCGTTATCCCACTTGACTGTAATGTATCCGATGAAACCTTGCCATATGACTAACACTAAGGAAAGAGCTGATAGCCGATAGGATTCTATCGAAAGAGAATCACGTTTACTTCTAACTATCAAGAATTGAAGAATAACCAGAGGGCCGAGTACAGAACCGGCTAACAGACGATGAAACCATTCNGTAAAAATTTGGAAGCTGGTGTAGCGATGATCTGCGCCTCTAGAATCAATTTCACTTGGATTTTCGTCCCACCACTTTCCTTGTTCTTCTTCCGAAATGTCGAACCCCCATGTTCCAAAGCACAAAGGCCAGTCTGGACAAGATTCACCAGCATCATAAATTCGAATTGTACCTCCTACTGCGATAACTGTTGCAGTGATTACAATTAGTGCCATTGGAAGGTGATGCCAGCCCATCTTCCGTGGTTCCATGATTGCCGGAGGGCAGAGGGGTATTTCAACGCCTGATGACTCCCGTGGTCATGCGTTCCGATTTGTATCTGGTTTTACTACTCGCGGCGCTACTAATTCTTCCATCTTCGATCATGGCNGCCCCTGTGGAAGTTGACGACTCCTTAGGNCTTNANTCTCCAGGTAGAATTNTCGATGCTGTTGTNTTNGATATCAATGGTACNGAAGGAAATGGNGAAAACTCTCGNCGNNCNCCATTGGTAATAGAATTACATACAGCAACATGGTGTGATCCTTGCCGCCCTGCAGAAGTTGAATTGAATGAATTACTCAACGTTTGGCCGAATTTAATTGCCTTGCACCACCATTCTTCTGCATTTGATCCTCTATCAATTGAGGCAAGTAATCAAACAAAGATCAGTCAACATGTTTTGGGTTATCCTACATTGGTAATTGATGGCAGATGGTCTCTTAATGGTAGTAATCAGAGTCAAGATTTGTTTGGTCTTGTTGCGGAGATTACTTCGAAAGGAGGTACTCGTTCATCTGCTCCAAGCGACATAATTATTGGAAATTGGAGTATCAACGAAACAATCATTTCAGTTGATATTAATGTATCATCTCCCACATTACAAGTTGACGTTTTCTATGTCGTTGATGGTGTTTATCATGCTCCCTTAGGTTTGTTATCTGATGTTGTAGTAGCAGGTAAAGTTGATATTAATTCTAATTCTACAGTAAACATTTCATTGAACGGATCAAGAATAAGTTCAATTGAAGACAACGGTCAATTAGTTGTGGTAGCAAGAAATCGTGGAGATGNGCAATTGGTTTCTGGTTCAGATAGAATGCTGTATGATGGATTCCAACTAACACCTAATAATTCTACTCCTCGTTCTTTGTTTGATGAGACTACATGGTTAGTATGGTTAATTTTACTTGGAGGAGTTGCTGCCTTACTTCCAGCTTTACAGCATACTTTCCCATTGCTTTGGTCAAAAAGAAAGTCGGACGAAGAAGAATGAATCATTCGTGAGGAACGATATCCATTGGTAAAAGATCTCTCTCATATTCTAGAATGGCAATCTTCTGAGGATCTAGTACGAATCGAGTATTTGCTCCTTCAACTCCGTATAATTGGATTAGTTCATCTTTGAAATGCTCACGAAGTGCATCTTCGCTAACATGGATTGGAGCACCCATGCTAATCTGTAACGCTCTGGCACCAATGATTCGTGCCTTCTCAAATCTGGTGTGTTCGCGGATTGGTTTGACCATGTTGTATCACCTGACAGCCCTCCGAACTTCGGCTCTGCCATAAGGACTGCGCCTAGAGAAATCCTCATTCTACACGTTCAATTAACATTGCAACAGCATTTCCTCCGCCTAAACAGAGAGATACAATGCCTTTGCTGCCATCGATTCTTCTTAAAATTCCTAACATTGTAATTAGACATCGAGTTCCTGAAGAACCCAAAGGATGGCCTAAACTCACAGCGCCGCCATTGAGATTGAATCTATCATCTGGAATACCTATCTCATTTGCAATAGCACAAGAAGCAGATGCAAATGCTTCATTGTGTTCAAATACATCAATATCCATTACTTCAAGTTCATTTCTCTGAAGAAGAGTATTGATTGCTGGAATTGGAGCATACATTACTCGCTTAGGTTCCACACCACTGGTACACTGATCAACGATTTTAGCCAAGATTGGCCAGCCCTGTTCAATTGCAAATTCTTCATCAGCAACCAGTACTGCACTTGCTCCATCGTTGAGAGTTGATGCGTTCCCTGCAGTGATCCTTCCATCTTTTTGGAACACACTACGTAGTTCTGCCAGAGTTTCAATATTACTATTTTCTCTAATTCCTTCATCTGTTCGAATTTCTTTAACACCATCTTCTGTGTCAATATTTACAGGGACAATTTCCCATTCAAACCATCCATTATCTCTAGCATTGGCTGCTCTTTGGTGAGACCTAACTGAAAATTGATCCATCTGTTCCCTGGAAATTGAGCATTCATCTGCTATTACTTCACCAGTATTCCCCATATGCATGTCATTGTACACATCCCATAGTCCATCATGTACCATTGAATGAATTAATGAAGCCGAATCTACCTCCTCACCTCTTCTATATCCTCGCACAATATGTGGAGCATTGGTCATACTTTCCATTCCTCCCGCTATNACAGCACGATATTCTCCAGCTCTAATTGCAGAAGAAGCGATCATGACTGATTTGAGACTCGATCCACACACTTTGTTGATAGTGGTACTCGGAGTGGACACAGGTAAGCCTGCTCCAAGTGCAACTTGCCGTGCAGGATTTTGCCCTGCTCCCGCTTGGAGAACTTGGCCCATTAAAACCTCATCAATAATGTTGCTTTCAGAGTTTAGTCCAACATTTTCAATCAATCCTTTGACTGCATAGATCCCAAGTTCTACAGCACTCAATTCTGAGAATACACCTCTGTATTTTCCGATAGGAGTTCGCGCAACTGCGCAAATTACAGGAGTTCTCATGGTTGCGGTAGATACCATTGAATCAAGAACTTTCTTCCTTATTAGGCAAATCCGTAGAATTCCCGATTAATCAATTTCGGACGTAATTCAGTTTTGATCAAAATCGTACGAACGGACCAAAGGTCTGTGAAAACTCTGTATGATGTTGTAGCGTCGAGATAATCAACTCCGGAAGATCCTCCTGTGCCGATCCTTCGACCAATTATCCGTTCAACCATTCTAGCATGACTATGTCTCCATTTTACCATTGCTTCTTCCAGTTCTATCATCCTATCAATCAAGGTTCTAGGCCATGAAAGAAGAGGTAAATCTCTGTAAGATTCAATGAATAATAGGCCTGCGCGTGCCCTGTCGATTTTTCCTTCAGGCATTAGAAAATCCCTTGCCCCATCTGCAATTGATGCAAAACGTGCTTTGATTGCTTCTGAATCTCCCATCCCCCATTTTGACATACGAGATGCCATTTCTTCTCCATGTTTTATTTGGGCAGTAATATGACTGTGAACATAGTTTTTGACTACTTCTTCATCGCCATCATCTCCTGGAGAGGATCCCATTATCGGAGTTCTAGTTAGCCATGTTCGTGCAGTATCCCACAAACTATCCTCATTCATTCTAGATTCTAATCTCTGTAATGCTATTGCACCATTTTCTGATTCTTGAGCCATCTTTCTAAATCGTGCTAGAGGATCCATTCCGCCTGTTCGTTGTTCATCCGAAAGACCAATTAGAATTTCTAACTCTCGCATTTGGTATGATTCAAATCCCGATGCACTACCTAGTCCATCTCTGAAAACAAGAAAATCTTGGGGAGAAAGTGTTTCCATAACAGACCATTGTTGAGCCATAAGTCGGAAGATTTCAGTTACTCTTCCAAGTCTGTGTACTACAGAAGGGATCATTTCTTCAGCAACTTGTTTAGAGGATAGGGTATCTCTAGATTCTGCTAGTTCCCGGATAACTTGTTTGAACCATAACTCAAACGTCTGATGTACAACGATAAAATGCATTTCATCTGCAGATATACTTTCGTCACCCTGAAGAGAAAGTAGNTCCTCTANATTGAGATAATCNCCATAACTTGGTCGCTTGCGAGATCCTCCGGCCATGAACATCATNTGTCGGTTAGGTTTGTAATGCATTTCGACGAAGGTTGTTCNCATACATGGAAAATCGTCAATAACCACATACTTGACCGGTCCCTATGGCAGTAGGCGTTATTCCGCTCCCCGAGTGGCTNGAATCGTATGACTGCTCAGCAATTACTATTGCTGTAGTGGCTTCACACTCCTCTTTACAGATTCTTCATGGTGCTCGCCAAGAAGGTTTTCGAACACTGGGTATTTGTGTCGGTAAAGAACGAAGAAAAATGTACAGTGCTTTTCCAGGAGCAGAGCCNGATGAATGGTTGGTTCTAGATGATTACAAGGAATTAATGGATCATGCAGAATANCTCCGCGAAAGAAATTCAATCATTATCCCACATGGNTCTTTGGTTGAATACCTNGGTCCAAAGTTATTCCAANAGCTTCAGGTTCCTACATTTGGTAATCGGAATATATTGGAATGGGAAGGAAGTAGAGAGCGTCAGAGAATTTGGTTAGAATCGGGAGGCTGTACTATGCCAAAAGTTATTGATGATCCGAAAGATATCAATGGACCAGTTATTGTAAAGTATGCTGGAGCAAAAGGAGGTAGAGGCTATTTCATTGCTAGNAACTTNAGAGATTTTAGACGCAATGTTGACCTTGAAGAGGAATTTACAATCCAAGAATATGTATTAGGAACAAGGTACTATTTTCAATTCTTCTTTGATCCCATTCCAGATGATGGATATCAAGTTGAAGGAATAGGATCTAATTCTAACCAATCCTTGGGTAGATTAGAGTTGATGAGCATCGATCGTCGTGATGAATCCAATGTTGATGAATTCTACAAGTTAGGTAGCCTTACAGATATTAGAGACATGGGTCTTGAACCATCATTTGTTGTCACTGGAAATACGCCTGCTGTTCTCAGGGAATCACTTCTTCCTCAAGCCTTCAAATTAGGAGAGGGAGCAGTTGCCGCATCCATGGAATTAGAAGGAGCAGGAAAAGGAATGGTTGGTCCATTTTGTCTTGAAACAATTGTAACCGATAAGTTAGAATTNAGGGTGTTTGANGTTAGTGCAAGAATAGTNGCTGGTAGTAATGTAGCAGTAGGTGGCTCACCNTATTCAGACATNAATGAACCAGGAATTAGTACTGGACAACGAGTTTCTCGTTGCATTAGAAAGGCGATTGAAAAAGATAGACTCCTTGAAATTCTATCATGATTATTTNTTTGAAATCAATCCTTGATCTTCGACAATACTCAGATTTCCTGGAGGAAGACACCCTAACACATCATCTTGAACTAGTCCAGTTGCCTTAGAAATGCGATTTGCGATTGTATCTTTTTTCTCAATCCCTGGTTGCATTCTTATCCAACGTTGACAAATTTTCGAAATAGTGGAATGTGTTCCAACTAATGGCAGTGGTATCCCATTAATTGCAACCACTCCTAGAGATAATTCAGTAGGCATGTTGCGATACCATGTTCTTTGACCTCGAATTACAAACGACCCCCTTCCCAATGCTTCACCAGTTTCAGCTGTCTTCGAAACTTGGGTTGAGCGAACGTGGAATGCGGTGGCTGCTCCCCCTCCCGAACCCCAAGCACGTGACCAACAAATAGCTATCTGAGCCGCTTCTGTGAGAACTTCTTCACTAGGCTCACCTAATTCATTGGATTGATTCAATCGTAGAGATGGAACATGTTCTGGAAGAGTTGGATTTGGTGCACTATCTTCTTGAAAACCTTCAGCGATTCGAACTGAACAAGAAGGAGCTCCGTGTAAATCTGCGTGAACATACAGATCGTCTTTCCCCAGATGTTTCTTGACAACAGTGTCGTTTCCTCTAGCGTCTCTTCCGCCAACCATTAGTCTACCATCACTTAGGATTGTCCACCTATGTTTCTCAAACCAGAGTCGTTTCGATCGCTTTACTTTCCCAACTCTGCCTGCTGCTTCATCCTTTGCTCGTTGTTTCTCTTCCTTTCGTTGTTTTCTAGTAGTATCTTCCAGAGCCTTTTCTGCACCCTTTGATTTATCTTTGAACGTTCGAGCTGTTGCAAAATATCGTTGTGCATTTTGATGAACCGTTTCATCCACGTATAATTCGACTCTTTCTCCTGGTTTGCCATCTTCATTGGGAAGATAAGCCATCATCGTTCTATCGGCAGGGTTCACAGATTCTATCCATTCAATTCCTTTCAGTGATGATCGAACTTCTTCCCAACCTTTTACCTCAATTGCAGAACGAATTTGTTGTAAAATTTGGTCAACATGTACGTAGTTATCGGTAATTGCTTGTGCCTTTGTTTGAGTTTTTTCTGCTTTTTTCTGAAACGATTCAATCGCTCCTTCTTGCTGTACTGCTCTTCTTCCAAGTTGACTTCCAACTGTTTCCTCTGCATCTCCTGCTTCAATCATTTTTTCCATTTCTCTTCGAGCATAAGCTGCTGCATCATGAGCCCCCCACCATGTATCAGCGGCAGAAGAAAGGGATGCGTATTCAATTCTTAATTCTGAATCTAAGTGAGATAAAATTACAGGAGCGACCTCAAGAAATGGCGGGATATCTCCTGCCGAAACACCATTCTGGATTTTTTCTAAGGATTCCAAATCTTTTACCCAAGCATANGCTGTTGAATCATTAATCCCAGAAAGTAAATTNGATAATTCATTAAGAATTTGAGTATGTTGAGATTTTTCNAGTTCTTTTACAGGTAGATTTGGATTAATTCCTANCTTAGTGCAAACAGCATTAGCATATCCCCTTCCAAGATTNGCCTTAGCNGCTAATGTTCGGACAATATCTGAATCACTTGAATNAAGAATTTCAGAAAGTACATNTTCAGTAAGTTCTCTTGGATCAACTTGAGAAGGAGGCCACTCGTAATTTGCTCCTCTTTTAAGCGTTCGAGATGCATATTCTGTAGATGTAAGAGGTTGAATAATTACCCCTTCGGGATCTAGAAGAATTACATTACCATCACGAAACATNTCAATTACGAGTCTATGGACACCAGACGCTGTATCGATATGTAAAGTGATTATCCTGTCGAAGCCATGCTGTGATACATCAACCAATCTCCCATTCCCTAGGTGTTTGCGTAGTACCATGGCGAAAGGCGATGGACTCATTGGCATTGGTCTATCTCGATCNGAAAGATAGAGTCTCTTTCCTCTAACAATAACCAAATCAGAAGGCCCTTCATGTTTGGAATTTAATCTAATCATCACTTGTTCCCAATGTGGNTGGTANGATTTTCTNATTCTAGCNCCNATATGNTCTCTCAATTCCAATACCATGCGGGCAATATCGAAACTCGANGAGTGTTCACGCATCGCGACCGCCAACATAACGAGCCTCGATGACCCTTCAATAGGGAATCGCTTGAATAACCGTGAATCTTCCTTACTGGTTGTGCAACCTACAGTTCCGATGACTGGTTTTACCCGGGGATTCGATATGAATTTGAAACCAGTCCCTCGCTTAGATAGCAAAGAAGTAAGCCCAGAAAGTCAAGGTGAAAATGATCCAGGATTGCGATGTTTCTGGTATAGTCCTATGATGATTGTTTCAGATGGAAAGATGAAAAAAAACAATGATTGGGGGATACATATTGAATCTGATTGCCTTTCTGAATTATCTGCATTTGTTGCAGGACAAATGGAACAAGATGGTGTTGTGAATGCGGAATATTTGGCATTAGATCTCTGTTTTCTTTTTGGTTTTGATCATGAGTATTTTCACCATTGTACTGATTCAGCATTGACAGCACATCTACAGAGAATTTTCGAGGTAGAAGGTAAAATTCCAGATGCCTCAAAAATGTATAGAAAAGAATACTCAAAACTTATCGACAAGGAGAAAAAGAATTGGATTTTAGTTCAAGAAACATTAGCGAATGCTCACATTGTTCGAGACCCAACTAGATTGGGAGGACTTAGAGAAGCCTTCCTGCGTTATGGATTGCTGCCTCAACCTGACGATTGGAAACGTGGTCCATACGCACTTTGGGATCGTGCTGCTTTTGATTCAAGTGTTTTTACTGCATTGAGTCATTTTGTTTGGTTACAATACCTAACTGGAAAGGTAGATCCCTGTGATATCTGGCCAAAGGTAGAGAAAATTTGTCATGAAGGAGGAAATGATGCAGGTTTCGATGCGATCGTGAATCAAATTGTGGATGCAGTAGAACCAGAAGATATTGATTCTGAAGATTCATCATATATCTTGAATCGAGATGGCGTAAATGTCCCTATTTCGTTTGGTGGATTCCAACAAGGGTTACTTCGTAGATTGGAAGTTCCTCTTCATGTGCATGGTAGCCAATCAGCAATGATTTTGGAAAGATATGGAATTGACAATCCTGAGTGGCCATATGGAATTATTGAGGGACTATATTCACATTTCCGAATAGTAGAACTTTCTGGCGAATCAGACGACCCGTTTGGAGATGATGATGATTTTGAACTCACTCCGTGAAATTGTTATTTTTTCCTACCTCTGTAAATTAAATTAAATTGGGCATTTTTGATGAAACGAATAGATGTCAAGTCTTCGGGGTCGTCAAATGTATACAAGTAGGCAAAGATTTCTGATCCCCAAGACATTTGCCTTCGTATTAGGTAACAACAATCGATATTCTCAATCCCTATTTCAGGTCTTTCTCTTGACATGATTTCGTAGTGTCTATAGGGCATGTACAACTGGTAGATTGCGAAATTGTCTCGGTTTCTTTTCCAATTCTTACCCTCAAAAATTGTTACTTTACCATCATAAGCAAATGTCATATCGACTTCAAATTGGATTTTTCCTGTAGGCAGGGAGATATCCCCTACTCGGTGTTTTGTATTTTTTCTTGAACGATGGGACATGTAAATTTGTGGAGATGCTCGTCGGTCCCCTCCATATAGGAACCTATCAAGAATACCATGGTTATACACCAAAGAAAGAATATTTGACTCGGAAGAATTCGTCTCATCCAAAGGTCCAGGTTTCAGATCATCTAGGTCTTCTTTGTCTTTCTCATCTATATTTTCAAAGTCATGGAATGCCAAATCGGAAGGTGATAATAGACAATGTCGCGCTGATTCCTCACCCTTTAGACTACCTAGGTGAAATAGGCATAAATCATGTTTCTTCATCAATGGAGATAGTCCTTGACGAGTATCGATATGGGTTACATCATGTTTATTCTTAAAATCGAAGAAGTCTGCTTTTTCTGCGACCTCATCATTTGTGAAAATATACATTGAGGCATTTGGTCCATCACGCTCAAGACATAATTCTACAATAGCATCTTGAGTGTTTGATTTTTTGCTCATTAAGATTCTTCCTCCTGAGGTACCCAATCCAATAAAGAGGCTTCATTTGCAGACTGTAACCCTGGTTCATTTAGTTCCTGCAATTCTTTGACATATGGNCCATTCTCAANTCGTTCCATCGCGGTCTTGACNTAATCNTCNACCTGATCGAATCCGATNTATTNGCGNCCAAGCGCTTTGGCNACAACTGCTGTAGTGCCCGTGCCCATGAAAGGATCAAGTACAACATCGCCTNNATCTGTAGCTCCTTGAATAAAGTAAGAAACCAATCGTTCTGGATAAACTGCAACGTGATTTCCTGCAATTCTTCGGGCCTCAGAACCTATGGTCACGATTGTACTTGGATGGGGGGAATCTCCAATCTTTGGTTGAACGACTTCCATAGTATCTGAATCAAATTGTTCTGTAACCAATATTGTACCCTCTGGGAGATCTTCAATGATCGGATGGACATGATGCATCGCTCCCTCTTCAATGAGGACAGAAGGTAATGCACCTTCGGGGTTTGGTGCCCAAGATCCTTCCCCACCCTGCTTGTATTCTGTGATTTCCTCTCCACCTTCACGCACGAATCGTTTCAACAATGGTCTCTGCATTCTTTTGACACTCTTAGTATCATATTCAAGGCGCATTGGGTCGATGTTGAATTTGCGATCTTTGGTCTTTGAGAACCAGAATAAGTACTCTACCTTGTCACCAAATCTGCTTGGATGTGCGAGGTACTTTCCCTTGTTCCAGAATAAGCGTTCAAACAATCTTAGGCCATGCATACCTAGTGCTTCTGTGTTCTTAATCTTGCAATAGTCTTCGATATTGTGGATAGCATAAATCAGTTCGAAAATAAATGGGTGTCGGAACCCATCCATAGATTTGTCATTAATGTTCAGAATGAATGAACCCGTAGGCTTGAGGATACGAGCAATTTCGCTAATGTAAGGTAGAAACCATCCAACATAATTATCCGGCCTAAATCCTTCAAAACCATCTGCATATTTTTTCATATCAGCATACGGAGGGGAAGTTATCACAAGGTCAATCGAAGAATCTGCAATTAGCTTCATCCCTTTAAGAGAATCTCCAACGTAGATGTTATCCCAGTTCAACGTCCCATTCTTGGGAATCTTGTGAACCTTCGCAGCCATGTTTGATTCCCCAGTAACACTCACTGGATCACCGGGGCCTATAAGGA
>NZTS01000011.1 GCA_002697105.1 Methanobacteriota archaeon
GTCGATTTTCATCGCTGGACAAGATACACCGCATCCCATTGATATGACCGCATCCCAATCGTCAGCGGAAAAATTGTCCACTGACTTTGGTTGTTGATTAGAGATATCTATGCCTATCTCCGCACACACTATCACTGCATTAGGGCTTACTAACGTTGCTGGATGAGTGCCCGCAGATGCTGCTTCGTGCCCAAGGCTTCGAGCAATTCCTTCAGCCATCTGACTTCGGCACGAGTTCCCTACGCAAACGAACAGTAATTTCATGCAAATGGCTATTGACCACCACATATTAACTAATCCAAAATAGATTATTTTCTTACTTTACACACGTATTGAAGTATCTCCTATTCTACGGGTAGTTATGTCAGGGTCACCTGTGTCCACTCATTCTCCAGGAGGAGAAGATGAGAAAGGACCTGCAGTAGACAGTGAACAAAAAGTGCAAATGGAGCAGGCTTATCAGCAAATGAGAAGAAAAATGAGAATGACTGCACTGAATGATGACGTGCGTCATAAATTCATGGTTCTATCTGGAAAAGGGGGTGTAGGAAAATCTACTGTCGCCACAGGGCTAGCGCTCTCTCTTGCAAGAATGGGGCAAAAGGTGGGACTATTAGACATAGATATTACCGGTCCAAATCTACCAAAAATGCTAGGCCTCGAAGGTACCCAACTTCATGTTGAAGAAGGTCAAATTCATCCAGCAATCGGNCCACATGGAGTNAANGTCATTTCAATGGCNTTNNTAATTGAAGATCCGGANAAACCAGTAATTTGGCGNGGTCCNATCAAATTAGGAGCTATTCAACAATTTATNGGAGATGTNGCATGGGGNGAATTAGACCATTTNATNATTGACTTCCCACCTGGAACAAGTGATGAACCTCTTACGGTTACCCAAGCATTACCAAATATGGATGGNGTTGTNATTGTAACTACNCCTCAAGATGTNGCTTTACTTGATTCAAGAAAAAGTATTAATTTCGCGAAAACAATCAATTTACCAGTACTNGGTGTCGTAGAAAATATGCGAGGTTACACAATTCAGGGNTCTGCTACAAATCCTGATGGTTCCGCAATATCCAATGCTACTATAGAAATAGGTGGCCCATCAGGCAAAAAAATTGTTGCAAATACTGATTCGGAAGGCAATTGGGACGTTCTACTCGACCTCTTCAAGAGTGGAGGAGGAGAAGACGCCGCAGAAGAGATGGATGTACCGTTCCTTGGTTCTCTTCCATTCGATCCCGGAGTCGTTCGCGGTGGTGATGATGGAGTACATAGAATCGTTTCAGAACCAGATGGGCGCACAGCTGAAGCGTTTGAGAAAATAGTAACCAACTTAATTGAAAAATTAGATTCGCCCGATGAAGAGGGAGTGAGAATAATTTGAGTGCTCTGGCATGAAAAATACCATCCGATTCAAAAACTAACAAGGAAGGGGAGAAAATATGACAAGTGTAGAAAATAATACGATAGCAACTGTGCATTATACTGGAACTCTTCCAGATGGAGAAGTATTCGATAGTAGTAGAGAAAAAGATCCAATGACTTTCCTAGTAGGTCATAAAAATATGATTCCTGGATTTGAACAGGAATTAATCGGGGCATCCAAGGGGGAAACTCGAACATTCACTCTTACACCCGATCGAGCATATGGAGAAAGAGATGAAAGTGCTGTTCAACAAGTTGAACGTGCTCAATTTCCTGAGGATATGGATATTAGACCGGGAATGATGATGGCTGCTCAAACTGATCAAGGAGCTATTCCATTTACTATCTCAGAAATTAATGGAAAACAAATTACTATTGATTTTAATCATCAAATGGCCGGAAAAACTCTAACTTTTGAAGTAGAAGTCATCGATGTAAGAGAAGCAATGCCTCAGGAACTACCTGATGATTGTGGACCAGGCTGTGGCTGTGACTAAAACCGTTAACAATTGTAATAGGTGCAGAGGACAGGATTCGAACCTGCGAAGCATTCTGCAGTGGGACTTGAGCCCACCCCCTTTGACCACTCGGGTACCTCTGCTCATTACTTCCACCAGAATGCTACGCTTGAGGTTTGCGAATTATTCTTGTTCATCCGGGAATCGTTTTGGAGGTTCGGGCCAGAGGCTTTCAGGTCGAGACGGGCGTTCTTCATCAGGGAGTGGGATTTCGTCTTCATCATCCCAGTAGACAGCTTCGGTATTTCTTTGTAAGAAGAAAAGACCTATCATAAATCCTAAACCACTGAAAATAACTATCAGCAAACCAATAACAGTGAGATCTCCGCTCAACGCTGCATCCAAAAGACTCCTGTCTGCCATCGGATCAATCACTTGAATAGGTGGTAAAACAGTTGCATTTTCAATATCGGAATCTATAGCGGCGATCAATAGCATTTGACCTTCTTGCCAAGCCTCAATTTCAAAATCAACTTCGATAGAACCTCCTGGAAGAAGTTGTGCCTCTGTTCGATTAATTTCNACCCATTTTTGTCCCGAAGAATCTGTTTCCCAAGCAAGTAAACTNAGATTTAGNTGGCCCCCTTGGTTACCCTCNTCTCTAATCCAAAGATCTATTCTAACTAATCCATTGAGATTTGCAGGTTGTGGAGAAATAGCAATTGGTTCTACAACTGGTTCAAACCAAACCACGCGCAATANTGGAGCACGNGGGGTAAATTGAGATCCTATTCCATCTAATGGGTTTCCTGAAAGATCAGTAAATTCAAACCAAACTACTAGTTGATCTCCGTCCTGTAATTCATTGGATTCAACAGTAGAAATATCCACGTTATTAGACACGCCATAAACTGGTCCTTGTCTTGATGCAGGGCCAATAGACTGACTACCATCAGTACCGGGAATATCAACTCCAAATCTTCTGAAAGTCCAATACATTTGTACCTCTTCTTCAGCAACTCCTCCTAAATCGATAATCGAAAAGGAAACTTGTTGAGAATCTAAACTATTNGTCTGNACTGCTGCTAAACTTGTTTGTAAAAATTCTATAGTTGGTGAAGTTCTATCCACTATCACATCAATATCAAATCCACNCCANGGAATTGATCCAATNCCTACTATCCTCCCACGAAGTATTCCCTCAGTATCTCTCTCAGTTTGTGGAAGAACTATAACAAATTCAACAATTCCTTCAGAATCCACTGTTCCATTAACTGGTATTCCAGGTGTAGTCTCCATTACATCTTCAAAATGAGGATCAATTACCACATTTCGACCAACTGGAGGGACGGACAATGGTAGTCCATTNGTGGAATGAACCATTTGCATCCTACAAAGAATGGCGTCTCCATCTGCAGCATACATTTTCCCATTGTATAATCTACCAAATGGAGCAGTCAAATCTTCCATGTCCAATACATTCCATGATGTGGATGTATCCAAAGTCCAGGCCAANTCTGCTAAAGACAATAGATCAAGATCAAGAGTTACTTCATCNTCTACAACCGTAATTGCTGGAATTAAAGAGTCAAGTGTCCAATCAAAAGGTGATTCTTCACTAGTCGCAAAGGAAAAAGAAGCAAGTCCAAAATTTCCCGANTCATCACTTGGTAAGAATTCTGCACCAATAGGGATTATTGTACTTTCATCGGCAGAAACAATNTCNCCTAAGAGTGGACGATGAATTAGATGTCCNGNTTCATCACCAAACCCTGAAATCCATAGATGAATNTCATCTATTGATGTGTATCCATTAAGATCTTCAATAGGGAAACTCAGTGTGTGACGAACTGAATGAAGAAGGGTGCCGTCAATTGAATCCAAAGAGATGGTATTTTGATCAATTATCGTAGGGCTTTCTTGGGCTAGACTGAATGTAGCTAGATCTGCATGTAATCCTCCACTACCTGCACCCAAGTAATTTCTTCCAGATGCATCTGTGCCAATGACATATACAGATACTTGAGATCCATCTACACCCTGAGAAATATCCAATAATCCTAAATTAATCAATCCAGTTTGATGTGCATTTGCAGGGATAATGACTAATTTGGAATCATATTCACTTGGTTGTGCCACACCATCTNCATTCAGATCATTTTTCGATTCTATCCAAGTCATTAAAGTGAGTTCTCTTGATAATGATTCTTCTTCAAAAATCTCTAATGACATAATCAATGGTCTTGAAAGTGACCAGATATCTTCATTCAATGGTCTTTGAATTCCACTAATATCTGCAAGAAGACGGCCCACAATTGGAGATTCTAAATCGATTCGATAACTCCCTGGAACAGTGATTATTGTAGAATCAATTGCTCCCACGCGAACTACATCGACGGGGCCAACACGAATCAATCTAGGNTGAATTTCCCAAATACTATTTGATGTACTATTTTCTGTACTCGGTAATGAAATAGTGGAAGACCAAGTTCCATCTGCTGAAACTTCTTCTACAAGGTATGACCAAGTTTGATTCCCATTTGATATCTCAAGACCNACAACTGCAGAATTAGAAGGAATTGGGCCTACAATTCCTTCAAATCTAACAATACCCGAAGCAGAAATAGTCTGCTCAGGGTGAAGATGAAGCGGATAACCATACAATCTAGAATCCNTCAAATCTCGAGAAAGACCATCATAAACTGAAAAACCTACTATCTCCATATCATTTTCAATTCCCAATAATCCTCCAGTACCAACGATACCTTCTGCAGGTCCCCAAGATCGATTCATATGATCTACTGCTTTGACATATAGTCTAACTTCATCAACATCATCAATAGACCAATCGACGCTGATNGGCCATGTAATCTGTACTGATTTCGAATTAANTACAAAAGTTGGATTCACGAGGGTAAATGGACCATCAGATTGGTGGATTATAGTTGGTTGACCATTTGAAATATCTAGTCGAAATGAAGAATTTAATCCGTCTGTAATTATATCAAGAGTTACATTATGAATTAATGATGAATCAAATAGATGTTCATGTTCAGTAATAATCTCTGAAATTAATTCTGGAACGAATGTTGTTGGATGAGATATAATCTGATCTGAAATCAAAGGACTTTGGATAATCTTTCCATCAAAAATCAACCCTCCTCCTTGATCTTGTTCAAGGTGAATTGGGATTCTCAATAATGAGTTGATTGATGATATGGGATTAGAATTAACAAAATTAATTCTATATGATTCAATCATTGGACCTAAATTAGACAAATTGGTTTCCAGATGATAATCGACAGATACCAATGAAATTGATGCTGTTACTGGATGACTTGAATGAATGATNATTTCCAAATCTTTCATTTCCATACTATGATTTGGNCCCATAGATTGTGAAAATACAGATGTTGGTTGTGAGGCTCTGAGAATTGAACCATCAAATTGAACAAGAGAAATATCACCAGAAGATAATGTTCGCTGTTGAACAGAAGAACCAGAGATGATGGAATATGTTACGTCAGTTCCCGAGATTGGACGAAGCATCAATGATGCTGACCTCCAANCAGCTTGATTGGGTAATGAAAAATGTATTGAACCATTTAGAAATGTTGAGTTTGATTCCAAAACAGGTCCCTTGAACAAACCATATGTCAAAGAATCTCCAGCAGATGAATCGGGCCATTCCCAATCTATCAGTCCATCATTTAGAATATCCACAGATGGCCCGATAGATGGNGTAGACAATAATGGTCTAATTGCTAATTTTTCTAATTGAGAACCCGGTTGGAAATCTAAAATAAAACTGATAATTGTCGCTGGTCTAAAAAATGAAATTGTGCCATTATTGATCATTCCTGAATGTACTTGTTGGCCATCTGCAATTATCTGAATCATAACACCTGCAGATATTGACTCTAAGTTAATCCCGTCAANACGTCTCTCAGAAATTATTGAGGGGCCTTCTACTCTTCTTGTCATAAATGTTGGATTGACTATTACTCCATCGGTATGTTCTATTTCCAGTGATGAATCTAAGTCCCAACCCGTGGAGTTCACTGCAAACCCATTTAGAAATCTACTACCGTTTATCGAAATTTCATGAATTCTAGGTGTTCTATGTTCTTCGGATGTGGAAAGTTGTAATCGCAAATATATTCCCTGAANAGAATCATGATTAGATAATCCATGTAAATCNGCTAAATGAACCGGAAATTGTCTGTTAATGAATCCTGATATTGGGTTTCCTTGAAAATCAAGTACACTTGCTAAGACTGAGGTTCCTTCGGGTATTTTTGCATCAATATCAATAGATCCCCATCCCAAAGAGTCAGTAAAAATTAGAGGGGAGGTCCAATTTCCTATTTCTTCAAAAACATCAACTGCAATTCCAACGTTGTCGATATACCATCCACTGGATTCAAAATATGTATCTGAAAAAAAGGTGAATCTAAGCATTACATTTCTTCCTGCTAAATGGCTAAAATCAGCTGATTTTTGAACAAAAGAAGTATTGGTCCCACATCCACCTCCTTTCTGCCTAGAGCCATCCCAGGCCATTTGACCATAGAGGGGGCTGAGAGAGTTGTTGTATTGCATTGAATCATACCAATCAGGAATGTGGGAACCAAAATGAGACCATGTATGGCCTTGGTCAGTTGAAATAAACAATGCTCCTCCATCCCAACCAGATTCTGCACAAATAAAATGATCAAATTGCAGCGTTGCTCGACTTCCAAGAGGGATTGGAATTGAAGGGGAATAAAGNTGGGTTAAGGAATTCTGCCTATATGGAGAATTCAGTAATATTCCAGCCCCGTTTCCTCCACCAGGGAAACTATTGGGATCTGGACCTGTTGAGTTGAGTTCTCCAAAAGACCAACCGTAACCATTTGGAGTATCGATTTCCCAACCAATAGGAGTAAGTATCGATTCTTCAAACGAATCGAAAGATGACCATGGTCCATTCACTCCCACATTTGGTAAAAATTGCCATTGATCNACTAAACTAGCACCTATTCTAGAATGATTAGCGGTAGTGGAATCATTGAAACCCCAACGAATTATTTCAGTCTCATTTCCTGAAATTACTTCTACGATACGTACATCATCTAATGCAAGACCTTCAGGAGGATCTACTGTTAATCCTCCAAATCCAGTCCCTCCAGTAGGATCGGATTCAAATCTAAAACGAATCTGAATTGAAGTATTGAAACCAGAAGGGATAGAATGCTGCAATGAAACCCATCCATTAGAATCATCGATAATTGTTGTTCCATTGATATACACTCCGTGACCGGGTAGACCGAGAGNAGGAGTAATACTGGTCCAATTTACTCCATCATCACTGATATCGACATGCCAATTGTCATAGATATCTCCCTCCATATCAAAATCTGCTGCATATTGGAAAACCATCGGCCCCGAAATTCCTGAAAGGTTGGTTTCNAAAACNAATTGTGATTCCGCATTGGCTGCATATTCGCCATTCAAATTCCCATGAAACCAAGCTCCTGGAGGATGCCCGTCATTCTCAAATCCCACGCTATCAACGAACCAACCTGGCCTCTCTGCTAGCTGTGTTATAGGTGTCCAAATCACCAATCGAACGGATAAGGTAGATGCATTTGCAAGCATAGGATGGTCATCGAAAACAATCTGTGAACGTTGCCAACCTGTTGCATTCATACTCGCCCATGCGGGAAAACCAGATCCATTAGCTCCACTTGGAATTGGAGCAGCAGTAGATATTGTATTTCCATAACCTCCCTCAGGTTCTACCCAATTCCAAGTGTTTCCTCCATCGAATGATGCTTCAATCCAAGCTCCTGCACCTGAACCCGATGAATCTGAATCAGTCCAGATATGAAGCCAATGATCTAGAGTAAATGTAAGATTAGATACATAATTAGGGACAGGATGAATTGGGCTTTCTATCCATGAATGAACTCCTGCATCTAGTGATTGATCTGCTTGAGTTAATGCAAGCAATGAGCCTTCTGTAGCTTGTCTTGGAGCGTGTCCTCCTCCATTTTCTCTTGCAGTTTGCGTTTGATTGAAAGATGTATTAATTGTAACTAAATTTCCTGAAAGTGATGAAGGATTGATTATTTCCCATACACTAGTCGTTCCACCTGGAACCCATTGATTGAATCTATATTCTAATTCCTCAAAATCATGAATTCTCCCATGATTGGCAGCATTGTCCAGACTTAATTCTCCAGAAAATAAGGTAGTAGAGGTATTTTGACCTACTCCATTAGAAAAATTTCTTCCAATGTTTCCNGCCTCCCAGCCGGGCGCTGAATGAACATCTGAACCATCAGAATCCAAAAGTATCCATGCATCTGTTACTGTACCATTTGACTCGATTTCAAACCCATCAATAATTGCCTCTTCCAGTAGGAATGTTGACGGGCCAATCCATGGTACTTCTTCGGCTTGAATTAGGAGAGGTGACATAGACATTGCAAGCATTAGTATCGCGAGACTCACTGCCGAACGACGTGACTCGGCAGATTCCATGCTGGTGAAAGGGCAAAGGTGTGTTTGAATCGTCCGGCTCCCCGATAAACCCCGAAATGTGTCGAATTGTTCATGAGTCGAGACGATTCAATAGGAAAGGATGGCAGTCAGTTCAGCAGAGGTTTCGTCAGCGAATGCGCTATCAGATCAGGCTGTTCAGGCAATTGAATCAAGATTAATGGCTTTGCAAAGATCTCAAGCAGAACAGGATTTACCAGTACCACTTCCGACTTCCGATTTCTGGAAATTAGTTTCACAACTTACTCAATCAATTGAAATTGAAATGGATGAATGTATTCGAAGAGAAGGATGGGGAGCAAAAATTCAACTTCTACAAAAAAGACAAAACAACATCAGATGGGCAATAGGATCGATTACTCAACATCGTCTCAATGCATTCGTACGTCATGCCAATATGAGAACTCTGATCAATCGAGGAAATTCTTCTGATATATCTGAACCAAATTGGGCTCAACATGATGCATCAGAACGTGCATTCTACGAAGGAGTGTGTAGATTAATTGAAAAATTTCAAACAGAGATTGATTGGGAACAAATGCAGAATGGAATTGGAGAAACATCAATTTCTACTACCATTCAAGGGATTGCTCCTTTAACCGAATTTGTAGAAAAAGAGAATGTTATTCCATCAGAAAAAATTGAACAAGAAATGCCTCCGCCTGATGTTCATTTAGAAGAAGGGTGGGACGAAGATGTCTCTCATGTACAAGAAGAAATTGAAAAGAAAAATCCGGTAGAATTGAACGACGATTGTCTTAGAATTCGTTTTGTCAAGGATATTGAACAACCTGTAATAGATTTTGATGGAAACGAAGTACAACCATTAGTTGGAGATGTATTCGTTTTCCCTGAAGTTATAGCAAGAGCGATGATAAATATGGGCTATGCTGAAAATGCTTCAATATGAAAGATTAGTTTACTTGACGCAAATTAATCTCTATGGTCACAGAATCTGGAATTGGAATTCGGATAAGGTCTTCCAAAGCTTTGTGATCTTTTGCTGTATTAGTGACCAATTCAATCAATCTCTTATGAATTCTCATTTCCCAATGATCCCAAGTCTCGGAACCTTCCCCATCAGGAGATTTACGAGTAGGAACCACTAAACGACGTGTTGGAAGAGGTATAGGGCCACGAATTTGTACGGATTTATCATCACTAATCTGCTTGATTAATGCAGCAACTCCATCCACTGCTCTGTGGTCNTCTCCGGTCAGTTTGATTGTGGTNATGACAGGCATGGGAATCCGACTCCGAACTCCTAACTACTCTCAAAATCACTTCTTCTGGACTTTCATACAGACGCCAGCAGCAACAGTCTTACCCATATCACGAATTGCGAAACGAGCTAGTTCAGGGAATGCACTCATCTCTTCAATCGCCATAGGCTTAGTTGGCTGGAACTGAATCAATGCTGCATCACCGGACTTGAGGAATGCTGGATTCTTCTCCTTTGTCTTTGCATTTTCTAGAAGTTCAACGAAACGAACTGCAACCTGAGCAGTGTGTGCGTGGAATACAGGAGTGTATCCAGCACCAATCGCCTTTGGAATATCCATCAACTGAATTTGTCCAACAAAGGTCTCATCGTGACGTACGAAATTTGGCTCGCTATCTGAGTAACCAGCAACGTCACCACGACGGATATCAGTTGCAGCAAGTCCACGAACGTTGAATCCAACGTTATCTCCTGGCTCNGCCTTCGAAACTTGTGTGTGGTGCATTTCGATGCTCTTCACNTCAGCTGTCTTCTGACTAGGATTGAAGACAACNTTCTTTCCTACGTTTAGAACACCTGTTTCGATCTTTCCTACAGGAACTGTACCGATTCCGCTGATCTTGTAAACGTCTTGGATAGGTAGACGAAGAGGCTTATCCACTGGCTTATCTGGCTGCTTAACAGCATCAATACACTCGAAAAGAGTCTTAACTGACTTTCCATTGAATTCAGTACCCTTCCACCATCCCATGTTGTCTGAACCTTCATACAGGTTCTCACCATTGAAAGAGGAACAAGGAATCTTAGGAACATCTGCTGGATTGAATCCAGCCATCTTTAGGAGACCATCGACTTGCTCACAAACTTCGTTATACTTGGCTTCTGAATAATCAACCCCGCTGATATCCATCTTGTTGACGTTAACAATCAACTGCTTTACTCCAAGTACACGAGCAAGGAAAGCGTGTTCCTTAGTCTGTGCATTCACACCATCATTTGCAGCACATAGTAGAACTGCTGCATCCGCTTGGCTAGTACCTGTAATCATGTTNTTAACGAAGTCACGGTGACCCGGAGCGTCAATAATTGTGTAATACCAATTAGGAGTAAAGAATTCNTTGTGAGCTACNTCGATAGTAATTCCACGCTCTCGCTCTTCCTTGAGTCCATCCATAACATAGGCAAGTCCGAAACCAGCCTTACCTTGCTCTGCTGCGAGCTTCTCATTCTTCTCAATCACGTGTGCTTCAATATGTCCACTGTCAAGAAGTAAACGACCTACTGTCGTTGACTTTCCATGGTCTACGTGACCAATAAAAACGATGTTCAAATGTGGCTTGCTTTTGTCTTCCCATTGCGATCCCATGTGTTATCACTCCTGTGTTAGGCAACGCTGCGACCGAAGCGGCCTATTTGAGTCTATTCCTAGATGAGATATGATTTTCAAATGACAGATGACTACAAAGAATGTGCCGAATCATTTGTAAATTAGTTCAATTGACAACTCTAACACATCTGCATTGTGAGTTTTTTGATTCTGAATTTTCATCGTNTATTCTCCNTCTAAATACTCACGCCATTGGGTCGATGTTAGTTGCAACCACAGACATCGATTTTCAGAATCACAATCGCCGTAAGTCATTTGCTCATCTGTAACTCCAGTAGTGTCTGCTACATCTTCACCTGTGGAATTTTGAACAAACATATCGAAGCGATTATGGCAAGTATTGTTTGGACAGGCTACGAAATCTTTGTCTTCAATAGGATAGGTCAATTTTAGTTTTACATATCGAATCGTATTCTTTGATTCGTCATCATAGACAACTGGAAAATCAAAACTCATTTCATCTCCGTTTCCACTTGAACCATTTCGATCTAATTCAAAATCACTCCAAACTCCACGATAATTAACGAACACGAGAGAATCATCAGAATCTGTATATCCGTTATTATCTACTACCTCAAGAGCGACTTTGTATTCTCCAGCTGTCACAGACGGCCAAGAATATGTCTCTCCATTAGCATCAATATCGTTATCTGTATCTCCATCTCCATCAGAATCAGTGTATATACCTAAATCCCAATTATAGTCCGTGATATATTCTTCAGCATAGCACTGAGAATCATCCGGATCACACCCTGCCCAAGATTCACTACCATCTAACTCGATATTCATGGACACGGAAATACTTCTGTCAGATATATCCAATTCATCATCACACACCCAATAGAGGATGTATGTTCCTGAAGGAGGGGTGTCTCCTGTGCAATCATCATCTTTGTCACCAGATATCTGAGCATGGGGTAAACGTGCGCTTGCATCAACTACTGTTACATCTTTTGTTGCTTCAGCTTCATGTTGACCATCAGAAACAGTAAGTGTNACTGTAAAATCTCCAGGAGATGCNTATGTATGCCTCGCNGTTAATCCTGTTCCAGTATTTCCATCTCCAAAATTCCAAGTAAACGTCAAAGCATCTGCATCCGGATCTGAGCTTCCTGTCGCATCAAAGGTAACTTGCTCTTGGGCCTTCAATGTTCCAGATGGAGAAATCGTCATTGTAACGGTAGGTGGTTGATTATTCGAAATGGACTCCAAACATCCTGCTAAAGGTAGTGCCAAAAGCAAACTGGTAATTAGAACGGTCCGTAGCAACGCTCCTGTCATNTGATGTTCTCAGTNTAGGTCACCTATCAGACATTCGACTAANTGTGAGAGAAAAAAANGATTTTTTTTATGATTGAATGATGAGGAAAATTATAACCATGAATCAAGAGTTCCTTGTTTTGAACCTTGTAACAAATCCTTCTCATTCCAACCAAATACTTCTGTGATTCTACCCATTGCTGTTGCGATTCTCTTTGCATAATATTCAGGATCGAAATCTAATTGATTTTCGCCTGTCTCATCCTCGTGCCAATCAATTACAGTCATTGGACTATTTGAGGCATCAATAACAAGATAACCTACTTTCATTCCGGGTGTAAAATTTAGACCACGGGCTATACGACTTTTTGCTGCTGAAACATAAGGCATGCTGTCAGGATTCTTGTATGCCTTTGTAAAATATACACTTCCATCAGANCTTAAATGNCCTTTACATGAACGACTNATTACTAAATCTCGAGGTTCGACTTTTCTATCTCTTACATTCTGTATNAGAGAACGAATGTTATCTACTGCTTTTGTTGTTTCACCTGCTAGGATTAACTCGAAAGAAGACATCATACATTGGGTCAATAAAACAAAAGAATCTGACCTCCGAACTTCATATCCTCGAATTAGAAGATCTTCTTCTGGCCATACCACCTGTCCAAAATATCTCTTCTTCGCCCCATGACTAAACATTGCCGCTAATGCAGCCTCGAATTCAAGNTCTGCACCCGATTTACTAAATCTACGAGCAAGGTCTTTACCGAATCTAACTGTAATCTCTCTAGCATCTTCAAAATCAGGACGAGATTCATCTTTTTCATCTGGAATTTTAGTGGAANTCCCAGGAGGAACTGGAGAACTAATGAAAATCGAATCTGTATCTCCGTAAACAACTCTTTGTTTTTCAGACTCAAGGGTTGATATCACTGACTGGATATTTGATCTAGCCCAAGAAGTAATTGATGCACCGATTTCTGGGTGAGTGAATCTATAAAAAGATGAAGCAAAGACTCCATAAAATGAATTCATTAGTATCTTAACAGCATATTGCATTCTATCATGGAATCTTTCCATAGAAATATCTCCAGTACTTTTTGCACTCTTCATTGCATCCTTCTGTTTATCTCTCTCATTCATCAAATCCTGAAGTAATCGTGGGACTAATCCAATTCGATGAGATCTATCTAGNTATGTTGTACCATCCGGAGCAATATTCAAACCATCGTCTGGGGCATCNGTAGAATCTATTCTAGTAGTGAAACAAATATTCTGTTCAATCATTATTGAAGGATACATTGACTTGAAATCTAAAACAGCAACCCAAGGATGTAAACCCGATTCTACATCTTGTACATGCCCACCAGCAATTTGATCACCTCGACCAACATTTCGGGTCTGAGGTACTGCAATATTTTCCCTGTCTGCAAGACGAATCATCAAGGAATCAATCCATTGACTAGTAGTCCCTGATATTGCTCGTTGAATAGGTATTTTTGAAACAGAAGCTAACGCTTCCTTGCTTCTTATTGCATGGATTGCATCTAAAATTTCGATAGGAAGTATGGTATCCATTATACAATACTTGAGGACTTCATCTGGACGATTCTTCCATTCTTCATCCATTTTACTTGCATCAATTTCCATTTTTCTTAATTCAGGACGTTCGGGAAAAAGTAACTCCGCTACAAAACGTAGCGATTCTCTTTGAGGACGAAGAGCCATTCGTGCTTCCCACCATGCATCCATAACACAGCGTCCAGGAATACTCCATCTTCGAGATTGACCTCGAGAAGGAAGAGCGCGTTTACCATCTCTTAGAGGTCTTCTACTCCATCCAAACATTTCCAATGAATATCCTTCATCTGAACCTGCTAAATCTGATCTCCGTTGTTCAATTCTAGGAAGATCAAAATTGTCGATATTATAACCAGTAATTATGTCTGGATCTTCATCCTGAATAATTCGAGTTAGTCGGGATAAGATTTCTTTCTCAGGGCCGTCTATAGCAAATTCTGTTCGTTTCCCATCACGATCAATTACCATAGCAGCGCAGAGAATATCTGGACGAATGACGCTAGTTTCAAGATCAAAAGATGCAACAACAAATGGAGTTCTAAATGGTTCAGTCTGGAGAATATCATTAACATTACAATGCAAAATCATATCTGTTGGATAAAGCCCTGCTCCTCCATATTCTCGAATTAAATCACCAATTTCCCCCCTATCGGAGTCAGAGAATGTTGAAACAAATTCAGTTGGAGCTTTTCTTTGAGCCCAAATTACCTCTCCTTTAACCTCAATATGNGGNCCTATATCTCTGTCCAAAAAAAGTCGGAGAGGAAAAACAATGTCNGCACTACTAACAATCCATTCTTTACGTAATTTATCACGTAATTTGGGTACAATNTTCGGNTGAGTAACATCTACTCTCCAATGTGGAACTTCACCATTCTCAGACCAAAGTTTTCGTGACTCATGAATTTTGACTACTCGGTCATCATTTCTTACCTTGGACAACCTCGCTTCCAGCATCGAAGGAGATGGTGCATCGGGTGCGGCTATTACCACATGTGGTGATAANCCTTCAACNAAAATTGTNAGAGAAAAACCTTCTTTNGATCTNGCAAAAAGTTCGATNGTTGTTCCTCCATTTTTGCGTATCTGNTAAGAAGTATCTATNACACAAACTGATCCCGACCATNGANGAGAGGNNGCGANCATAAACTTCGNTTANTGCGNCCNGTCATGAATGTACCCNGAATNTCCTAATGATTATCTNAGGGAATCGTTCATAGACGAGTTTTGATTCTACTGTTTACCGGACATAGTCCAGTGGGTGAGAATCGGGATGGAGATTGACTGGGATAGCCTTACTTTCTCGTTTACTGCAACTGATGTAATGTATCGTCAAGTTATCCCATCTGGTTCAGAATGGGGAGATGGAGAGTTACTTCCCTTTGGNGATATTTCTATCTCTCCTGCTGCTGGAGTTCTAAATTATGGACAAGGTATTTTTGAAGGAATGAAGGCNCAAANANCAGAAGATGGTTCAATAGTTTTGTTCAGACCTAAACAAAATGCTGCTAGGTTTGCTCAGGGGGCAAGTAGGTTAGGAATGCCACCCGTTCCTGAAGATATCTTCATCAATGCAATAGAATCAGTTGTAAGAGAAAATGAAAGATGGATTCCTCCAACTGGAAGAGGAGCTTTGTATATTCGTCCAGTTTTGTGGGGTAGTGGAGCGATTCTAGGAGTCGCTCCTGCACCAGAATTTACTTTCATGGTATTTGTTTCTCCAGTAGGNCCTTACTTCAAGGGAGGAATGAGTCCTATTTCTCTGAAAGTATCTGATGAATTTCATAGGGCAGCTCCTGGGGGATCTGGAGGTGTGAAGGCAATTGGGAATTATGCACCCGGTATGATGCCATCAAAAAATGCAAAAAAAGAAGGGTATGCCGAAATTATCTACTTAGATGCTGTAGAGCATCGTTTTGTTGAAGAAGTAGGGGCAGCTAACTTTTTCTGTGTAAAGGATAGGGTCATTTACACACCAGAATTAACTGGAACCATACTACCTGGAATTACTAGAGATAGTATTGTACAATTAGCCAGAGATTCTGGATATATAGTCAATGAAGAAAAAGTTGATGTGGACTTTGCAATGCAAGCAGATGAGGCATTTTGTGCGGGAACTGCAGCAGTAATTTCTCCTATCGGCCGTATAGAACATGGAGACAAAGTTACTGAATATTGCAATGGGGAAGTTGGAAAAATCACTCATGAATTGTATCATTCGTTACTAGACATACAACTACGTCGTTCAGAAGATAAGCACAATTGGATACATATTGTCAAAGTATGAAATTATCTGCGACCAAATTTCTTCTTTCTTCGTGAGGACTTAATCTGAGGTCCTTTTCTTTGTGAACGGGCTGACTTATCTCCTTTTCTTGGTCCTTTTGATTTAGACTCCTCTTTCTTTTGCTTTGCTTCTTCGTGACTAGCAAATAAACTAGAACCTATAGCTTGCATTAATGCTTCTTTGGCCTCTGTTCCAGTTGCACTGAATGCATCTTTAGATGAAACGATCAAGAGACCCTCGCTCAATCTTGGCCTCTTAGGATGAGATTTGTTGGTTACTCTCTTCATCTTTCTGATTCCGAGAGATTTTGCGGCATATGCGAGTTGTTCCAAATTTGGATTAGGGATTGCACAATCTCGACTTACTCGTCGACCTTGACGTCGGGATAATCTAGAGTCGAAATAGCCTGTCCATATCGAAATCCTCGATGGATCTCCTGCCACAAAATCTACCCCGTAAAACAGTTCGGTGGGCTAACCCTTTGGGTTCTTCGCTCACTCTTCAACAATAACGCCGCTAATTACGCCGTCCATTCCAGGTCGGCTAGTGATTCTAACACGACCAATCGATGTCTCAACAATAGCCCCTTTTGTCAGAATATTTCGTCGGACATAGTTAGGATCTGCAGAGTTTTCAACAACATTTGTCATTTCAACACGTTGTGTCTTTCCTGAAGCATCGCTTACATTAATCATCTTCTCACCTAGAACGCGTACAGTGACATTACCACTACGCTTACGGTACACTTTATTCTGAGGTTCTTCAGCGATAAATGCAAAAAGTTTCTCGCTTGAAATCTCGGTTCTTCGCTTACCGCGATACCGGTTCGGACGCTTTAGTCGAGCACCCGAAGGCTTGCGTCTAGAGATGCCGTGCCACTGTGCCACTCTTGTCGCCTCCGATTTTGGCCGACCCACTCTCCTTATTTGAAAGAAGCGCCCAATTTGGATTTCTCAGAAGTTACAACTTCGGCCTCAAATTTAGTAATACAAGAATTATTATTCCATAAACTGGCAACCAATCTATCGCCTGGAAACAATGGACCTACTCCCTTTGGAGAACCAGTAAAAATGATATCGCCAGGTGAAGGAATGAAACGAGAATGTATAGCTAAGAATAAATCATCTACATTGTGAACCATATTGGATATATTGCCATGTTGTCTAATCTCTCCATTTACTTCTAATTTTATCTCATATGGAAGCGGTTCATAGGGAACTAACCTACTGTGAGGTCCTGACATTGGGAATGCCTTGGCATCAGTCCATGGCATACCTTCTGATTTGGCTATCTCTTGGGCACTTCTATTGGTAAGATCTAGTCCTACCCCACAGCCATCTGGTTTGCCATCTGCTCCAATCCGAACAACAAACTCAACTTCGTAATGCAAAATNTAATTTGATCCTGGATGGATGATTGTGTGAAGCCTATTTACTTGCAAAATGCTACTTGGAGGCATTAGGAAAAACATAGGAGANGGTGGCGGTTTAGCTCCCATTTCTTTAGCATGATCTCGAAAATTTCGAAGAACCCCCCACCCTACCGGCATAAANCTCCGAACAGCAAGGTGCCCTTCATGAGTTCGGCAGAAACGGGAACTTGATGGAGTAGTTACATNTCCTAATGAATGTGGCCGCGAGGAAAGTCANGAAAAGAAAGCCGGTACGAATCAAAGTGGTTCGTAAACTGGTTGAACGTATTCAAGAAGATTTTGAAATAGAAGATAACTTANACGGNTCATTCCTAGAAATTGCTGAATTTGGAGAATTACAATTACTTCTTGCTGATAAAGAGCCAATTGTTATGACATTAAAGAGACCNAAAGATCTGGGATCTGAAGAAGAAATCACATTTCCAACANTAAGNGGAATATTAAGNTGGGACTTAGGGAAANGGTGGTGTGCAGTGGATAGAGGAGCAATTCCGTTCTTAATGAACGGAGCAGATTGTATGGCAGCAGGAATTCAGATTGTAGATCCAATTATCGAACGTGGAGATTTAGTTTGGGTTAGAGATGAAGAACATGGCAAACCAATTGCTATTGGATGGGCATTAATGAATGCAGAAACCATGGATAATTCTACGAAGGGTAAATCAATTCGAACTATTCATTGGATCGGTGACGATTTATGGTCAATTGATAAATAATTACATCAGTATTGAATAGGATAAGGAACGTGCAACAAACATGAGAACTAGGATTGCTCTCTCAATTGCTATTCTTATTCTTGCATCTACGGTTGTATCTGCCGCAGGTGGAGGAGGCGAGAATCAAGTCACTGACATACAAAACTCNGATATTTCAGAAGTAACATTTTCAGAGGTTTTCTATGGAAATCAAGATTTTGACATTAATGTTCGACTAAATGATAATTCAAATATTTCTTCAATTCAAATATGGACTCAAATTTGTGTAAATAGTGGACTATGTTATCCCCCAANTCCACAAGATATGCTGAAAGATAATTCAACTGGAATTTGGACTGCGCAAGTAGACCCGATTGATGATCAAACATATGTGAATTGGTACTTCGACTTAATCGAAGGTGAAAATAATACTAGAATTCCAGATACAGGATGGGGATGGAAAGTCTGGTCAGACTGCTGGTTTGATAGTGAAAAATGGGGTGGAGAGAANTATAANGAAGATGGAGCAGTATGTGGTGANATTGAAAATACCCCTGCTCTNGGAATTATTGGAATAACCATGAGTATCTTAATTGCTGCTGCAGTTATTCATCGTCGTTAATTNTTGAATGTTCAAGAAATCGAGAAATNCAGCGTCTTGCTTCAATTCCCCATGCTTGAATTTTCACATTTCCAGATAATCCATCATCTGACAAATACCCTTCAGTTAAGCCAGGAGAGGCTAGATCGCTAGGAACAAAAGGAAGACGAATTGAATGATTGAATGTAAGAGTGACTCCATTATGCTCAATTTTGACGATTAANCCAGGAATCTGNATTTCNCTCTTTTGATTTTGACGAACGTTTTGTCGNAGAGANTGAAGATGCCGCAATACTGCATCNAAGATTTCTTCTGGGGGGTTTTTCGCTTGAGAAATTTCATCCTCTACATCAGATGCCGGGCCATATGTAGATAAAAATGGTAAATCTATTTCATTTTGAGCCATTAAATCTTCGAGACCTCTCCCTAGGCCTCGTTTGTCATCACTCATTATTGAGGCCTCCCGGGAACCATAATGCTTCCAATTCAGAAGAAAGGAGTGAATAATCCTGACCACCATGACTTTGCGGTGCATGAAATTGAATTGGTACTCCTTGACTTGGAGATTCAGCAAGACGAATATTACGCCTAATAGGTGGCTCCAGAACTAAATCTCCAAAAGTCTCTCTCAGATGGCCAGCAACCTGTGTATTTAGTAGAGTGGGAGAGTGCATCGTCATGATTACTGCATCGACTCCTAGTGAATTGTTGAGTAACCTACGAACTTCCTGAATTGTTCCCATCAGTAATGCTACACCTTCCAGTGCTAAATATTCTGTTTGTACTGGAATTAATACCCCATCAGAAGCAGTCAATGCATTAACAGAAACGATATTCATTGACGGTGCAGTATCAATCATTATCAAATCGTAATGTGGTCGAAGAATTGCTAATGCCTCTGTTAAACGTCTCTCTCTTCCAAGTTGGGCAGATAATAATTCTTCAACGCCAACTAAGTTATGATCTCCTACTATGAGATGTAATCCTTCAACGGCAGTTGCATGCCTAGCTTGAATAGAAATGCTGGGAGTAAGTATGACATCCTTGGTCGTAATTTTCGTTTTGGATTTATCAATACCTAAACCAGATGCACAATTTCCTTGTGCATCACAATCGATAACAAGAACTCTTGCTCCTCTCATTGCTAAATGCGTTGCGATATTAATTACGGATGTTGTCTTCCCTACGCCTCCTTTTTGATTTGTGACTGTAACGATTCTTGCTAATCCCTGTTCAGTAGGCAGGGAATGAGGGATATCGAATAACCTACGTGGTTTAGCATCTGTATTTGCAATATCACTAGAGAGGGAATGTTCTACTTCAACGAATGAAACATCATGAATTAAATGATCGTCTATCGGATTATCTTTTTCTGAGGAAAATGAGTCATTCAACTCCTCGCCCATCGACCCATCTCGAACCTAAGAGATGTTCAACATGACGCTGAATAAATCTTCGAAAACTAGGTTTGAGGTATATTTTCATGCAACCGTCGAATGAATCCATCCAATTATTCTGCCCCTTTCTGCATCTATTGCAACATCATAATTGTGTTCAGCGGGTCCTTCACTCCAACTTCTAGATGCTGTAAATCCAACTTCACCTTGATCAATATCTTGTTGACTGGTTAGTATGTCCAATAAATCAGAACTAGTAGTCGCTAGCAAAATAGCACCAACCGTTACATCAGAATTTATTCCTTGACCAAGTCCCAAGATGGTACCCGGCTCATCTGTACCGTCCATCTCTAGCATTCTAGTTTCCAATGTAGAAAGAGATAATGTCTCAGGAATTGCATTCAGATTATATCCAGGAGAATCTGAAGGAGAAATTGTTCCATCACTGATGACTTCGCATGATTCTTCGGAGGTTCCCTTAACCTCAGTCCATCCTGCATCATCTTGAGGATCTACCCAACTCAAGTTCCAAATCTCTCCATTTTCTTGCCTATGATTTACTTTCCATAAATAGCCATCATCATTAATTGCAGATCGAACTCCACTTGGTGAAGATGAATTCATTAAACATTCAACAGCTTCTTCGATTGTAAATTCTCTAATTATAGAATCATCTGAAATATGATTTGTCCATTGTGATTGACTGGAAGGTATGTCTTCTCCTGCTCCCGGTCTACCCGAATATAGTATTCCCCAGTCAATAGGTCGCTCTCCCTGAGTGTATGATGTTCCACTTAATTTGTAAGCAATTATCAATTGTCCTTCAGGGACTGTTAATTCCAAGGCTGCTGATTCTATTGCTCCACAGTCATTTGATTTTCTATCTTTATTGATTAAGATATCAACATGTTGTTCTACAGGCCAAGGATTACCTTCAACAATATGTAATGTCATTCTAGCATGACCAAGACATGCATTAATTGATGGTTGTTCTAAATCAATAGGAATGACCAATTGCCCATTTACCCTAAGTGAATCTTTAATTTGATAATTCCACCCATTTACTTCTCCAGTAACACCAGGTTCAATCAAAGTTGTACCAAAAGAATCGAACAAATCCATTGGAATAGCCGGTTGTAAAAGAAATGGCAAAATCCCATCAATTGCAGATACTCCTGTACCTCCGAATGATACTGCATCTATTCTAGTCTGGTCGTTATCTGGAGTTCGAAAATCTAGCGATGAAACGGATTTTATTGTTGTTTCTTCAGTCAATTCTTCCCAAGAAATTGATTCGATTTTTACAGAATTACTATTCATTTCCCATTGCAAGCTATTACTACATTTACTTCCATCTGTAGTCCATGTTCTCCCGCTTAAATCCACATTCAGATCATAAGATAAACCTCTTTCTGCTGTAAGATGAATTCGACCATATCCGTCAGTCGATTCTGCAGAACCTGAATAAATTCTATCATTAATATTTGCAATCTCAGATGAGGGAGCATTACGAAAAGACATGGAGCCTGTGCCACTCATTGCAACTTCTAAATCACCACATGCCTTTTCTAGAGCATCTCCTGTATTTTCCCTCAATAATTCTACCATCTCATCTCCTGTAGCAGAAATCTGTCCATCAGTCATTGTAAATGACATTGTGTCACCATATCTTGAAGGCTCAGTTGTGAAAGATTGTTGATCTTGTACCCATGTCCACCAATATCCACCTCCCGCAACAATAGCGCCAAGTAAGATCATTCCCAAAACAACTGCTCTTCGGGGTTTACCAGCATGAATTTTGATCTCTATCATAGGTTCAGATTTCTTCGGAGATGGTTCTCTAACCTTCAGCGATGGTGTTTCAGGAGATTTATCATCTTCGACTAAAACCGCTTCAAGAATTGTTGCTTCCATTACGTCTATTTTTCCATTCGAAGGAATTGAAGAGGATGCTTCAGGAATTTTAATTTCATCATCAAAATGGTCTTCTTCTTCAAGAATAAGAAAATCTTCTTCTTGATGTAAAAATGAATTTTCTAATAATCTCTCAACTAAATCAGATTTTTTACCTGATTTCGACAGACTGTTCTCTTCAAGTAAAATTTTCAACTGGGCTACAGTCATCGATTCAAGTTCGTCACGATCCATGTACTGCACCTCCGTCCATGCTGATGTCATCACGCGTCGCTATCAAACCGTTGCACTAAAGGTGCAAAACAATGCGTTTTCTTTCAATATTATCAGTTGCCGCGCATTTGAGCAATCTGTTCATGAGTCCAACCTGCTGCTAATAGTTGTTCATCAGTATATTGGGAGGCCCCATTTTCTGACTCTGTGCTGGTTTTTTCTGAATTCTCATCAGAATCAATTCCCTCGTTTTGGGAATCAATTGTGTCATCTTGGGATGGAGTTTGATCAGAATCTAACTTTTGTTCATCAACTCTTTCAGAACCTGTTGACAAATCCATGCCCATTGCCTTTTCAGCCTCTGCAGCATCCATAACCTGTTCTTCAGTGGACTTAGAGGATGATTCAGGGAATCTTAATTCCTTGAATGCCCTTCCAGCTTTTTGTGCACCAATGATTGATGATATTAACAAAGGTAACATCAAAACACATATTGGAAGAAGGAATGCTCTAGGCCAAAACATATCCACTTCAGAATCAACAGTTGCCTTCCAGAATTGCTGTGTATTGCTCCAAGAAGCATGATTGTAATCTTGGGCATCTAGATACTGGAAAATTAAACAATAACGTCCAGGTTTTACTGTTAGAGTAACTTCTCGGATTTCCCCCGGGGGAAGTGCTGCAGATTCTTCTGTATCCATTATTGTGGTTCTCGAAGTATCATCTCTATTCCATACAATTTCAGTAGTTGGTAAAGCATCACATCCATTGGGTGCATAAAATAGACCAATATTGAAGGANGTATTCCGCCCATCAAATCTGTATCCTTTGATACTAACTTTAACTTGAACATCATTCAATGGACCCAATTTGAATGGTTGCCAAATACCTAAATTCAATTCTTGCTCAAAAGACCCTGCATTGAAGTCACTACCATCCCAGATTTTAGATTCTGCACGTTCATCTATCTGTTCTTGAGTCCAATGAAGAGGGCTCGTAGGATCCATCCAAGATGTTACTTCCTCAGAAGACAAAGATTCGTGAGGATTAGAAGAAATATCTCCTTGAGATAGAGGGAAAAATGAAAACCCGAATAATAATGTAAGAATTCCAAGCGTAAGATANACATTAATCCGCTTAGATGAGCGATTTGNCTTCAAATTCTCAAGCTGTCGCTCACGTTTTTCTTTTCTATTTCGCTTATCTTCCATTTCAGCGATCGGATCGAAAGAAGTAGGAGCAGATGTAGGCCCAGCAGGAACAGATGGGGCAGCATTAGGGGGCTGCATAGATGGTCGGATGCACCCCTTAGTCTTCAATAAAACCCCAAAAATAGGGATGAATTCAAAACAAGACCGGGATGGTCGCGNGTTGATGAGAGCGCCTAGGCTATGTATTCTGTCCAGNGGCCCACAGTTGTATAGTACTCGGCGTCTGATGAATGAAGCAGATGCAGCAGGGATGATTGTAGAAATTGTAGACCCTTTAGAGACTAGTCTAGTCCTAGATGATAGAAATGGACAAGTAATTTACCAAGGTTGGCCATTAGATGCTGATGCTGTAATACCACGTATTGGATATTCAGTAACCACAGAGGGTGTTAGAGTTGTCCGTCAATTTGAACGCATGGGTGTATACGTTGCAAATTGTGCAGATGCGATACTTCGGAGCCGAGATAAATTAACTGCCAGCCAAATTCTCTCGCAAAAAGGTGTACCAGTCCCAAAAACTGCTTTAGTGACTTCATGGAAAGATGTTGAAAGAGCGATTTCACGAGTAGGAGGAGTTCCATGTATAGTCAAAACTAGTCAAGGAACTCAAGGAGATGGAGTATTCTTAGTCAGATCAATTCGTCAGGCTAAGGAGATGGCCTACAGACTAATAGCTGAAAGAAAAACTGTACTTGTTCAAGAATATATCAAAGAAAGTCATGGTAAAGACATCAGAGTAATTGTTGTTGGTGGTGAAATTGTAGCGGCGATGAGAAGGGTGTCCAACGGTCGAGAATTTAGATCAAACTTTCACCTTGGTGGCAGAGTAGAACAAATAGATCTACCNGAAGATTATGCTAAAGTCGCAGTAGATGCTGCAAATCATCTAGGAATAGATGTAGGAGGCGTTGATTTACTAGAAGGAAGAACTGGGCCAATCCTATTAGAGGTAAATTCAAGTCCGGGATTAGAAGGAATCGAAAAAGCATCTGGAGTTAATGTTGCAGGACATATCATCGAAATGATCTCTAAGCGACANAAGATACAATCAGTAAACTTAGATGAAATCGTTAGAAGAAGAACTGGATTTGGTACAATAACNGTAGTACTAAACACATGGCCACAATTCATTGGAAGATCTATTTCAGAAGTCGTGCCTCCTAACACAAATGTAGTAACAATAATTCGTGGAAAAGAAAATATCTGGTCNCCAGATAATGAATTAATTTTACAACCAAATGATCANATTNTTTTGTATGGGCCTTTAGAATCGATGAGATCTCANATTGAAGGGAATGATGAGCCATCGGCTGCATTGAGTTAGATGAAAAAACGATAACTCTCNTTTTCAAACATCAGGAAGGGTTCAAACATAACACNACTATCCGACANTACCCTTCGGGGATGGGATGGGACCCATGGATAACGAGCGACAGCGTAGCGGATGGTCACCAAATGGCCCTCACGGACGTTTGGCAACACCTTTCGACTCAAATTTCACTGGAATAGGNCAGACCCTCCCTTCTAGACTAGTTCGAATTCAACATCTTCCCTGGATTTCACTATGGGAAACCCAGTTAAGAGCGGAAAAGAAAAGTGAACACACCATTAGATCTTATCTTTCATCAGCAAGAAGATTTGCTCTGATTCTATTACCNGATGAAGAAGAAATTGATATTGAAGAAATGGCAATTTCTGAAATGCATAATCGATGTGATCCGAATAATGGTAGACTGGATTTATTTGTTCAATCAATCTCAAATCTCAGACCTGCAACTATCAATGCAAGGATTGCTGCAATTGGTCATCTGTTCAAATATTTGGGGCACAGAATTCCCGATTGGGTACAAAGACCCGGTGGAACAAGGCCCTTACCTCGAACATTAACACGTGATGAAATTGAGCGTGTACGTAACTNTGCGGCAAATTCTGAAAATCCACTTGCAGAACCTATTATCACTTTATTACTTGATACTGGTATGAGAGTCTCAGAACTATGCTCACTTGATATGAATAATTTAGATTTAGAAGATAAATCGGCGAGGATTTATGGAGGGAAAGGAAACAAGGACAGGTTAGTTCTCTATACAAAGAAAACGGTTGATTCAATGAATGCATGGTTTGGTTCTCGAAGAATGCAAGTAGAAACNAAAAGTCCTGTTGGAGACGATGCAGATGCGGTTTTTCTATCAACAAGATCNAGTAGAGTTGCTCCAAGATATATACAAAAAATGATGGATTCAATAGCTGATTCGGCAAAAATCCCTCGTTCTAGATTGACGCCGCATACTCTAAGACATAATTTCGCTACGGGACTGCTTGAGAGAGGTGTAGATTTAGTTTCGATTCAACGTCTTCTAGGACATTCAAATATTCAAACAACTCGAATCTATCTGGATATCAGTGATCAAACCCTTCGAGAAATTTACCACAGGGCACAAAATGCAGCAATAGAAGAATAATCATCGCTTTTGGCCTGGCTTTTTCTTATTCTGACGCTTGTCAATATCATCGGGACCAGTCCACTGTCTATTTGCTCTAACCTCATTTCCCTTGTGTCCAGGAATAGGACAATGTTTTCCAGACCTACATCTTGAGCAATTATCCTTAGGTGGAATCTCAAGAGGTTTTGTCAGGCGACCATACTTTCGCCTAGGCATAACTGAAAAACAGAAGAGGAACTACTTCATCAAAGCGGTTAATCCGATCGTTTTACCCTCTTAAGCATGTCAGCAACACTTTTTGGAGCAGCAATCTTTGTTCCAATTTGATCTCCTCTAACCCCACTTTCTTCTGTGCTAACCTTAGACTTAGTAATTGGAGAAGGAGAGGATTTCTTGGGTTTGGCTTTCTTTGTTACTGCCTTAACCTTCGACGAGGCAACAGCTTTAGCAATCTTCGATGCAGTTCCGGCTGTTATTCCAGCAGCCTTCAAACCCTTCAACCCTGCTTTAATTACATCAGATTTGGAACTCATTCCTGCTGCTGCTAACTTCTTTGCAGTCGCCTCACCAACTCCAGGAATAGCNGTTAATGCTTCTATGACCTTCTTACTAGGCTTCGCCATGAACCTCTCGCTCTCTTGGCGGCGTATGAATATCACCGTAAATTACCGCAGGAATCATTGCTAGGAAGGTAAAGCGAACTTCATGGAGGAGCGGAAGTTCGAACTTTGGGCACAAGTCCGGACAGGAACTCCTCAAATGAAAGTAGATAATGAAGGATTGTTGAGACCAAATGCTTGGCCAGAAGGTGGAAGTTTAGTATATCTAGGAGATGTTGCTCAAGCCGTACTTAGTTCTCTAGGCCCTCATTCACCTCCTGAATTCATAGAACGTCCAGGATTTGATGAACAACGTTGGACTATTTCAGTACAATCAAATGAATTGAAACTATTGATCAGAAGTGAATCATATTGGGGATTTGGATTGTTTGCAAGGTGTTATCTCAATAAATTAGAGATTATTGGAAGTAGAAATGATGCAGCAAGGATNGCNTTTGATATTATNGCCAGTCTAGGGAGAGATCCGTGGGTAACAAGTTTCCCTTTCGCATTTAGAAGGAAAACTGAGTTGTCAATCAATGAACATCAAGTAAATTGGACTGATTTGATAGATGCAGGAAAATTCGAATTAGCAGAAAATATAGAACTCATTGCAGATCAATACAGGAAACTAATTGGAAAGGTTGACGAAATAGGTAAAGAACACTTGACAGGAGTGGATGAAAATATAACCATGGCTAGACAGGCTCTTCATGATAGAAACGCACCAGCTGTTTCACGAGCTTTGTCTCGAGCAGAAAAATTTCTAATTCTTGCAAATCCAAAAACTAGATCTGATTTAGAAGAACAAATGAATGAACCAGATGATGAGGAAATTCCATTCGTTGATTTAACTGAATCTGAATAATTATCCAAATATTTTTTCCCATATCCATTGCCAAACACCATGGTTTGCCAGATAGATAATNATNGACATGGAAAAACATGCAAAATACACAGCGCCCTTNGGAATTTGAAGAGCATCTTCAGACTCTTCATCGAAATAACGAATCAACCCAGCGGCTTGTTGAATGCCGCTGTTATCCTTCTTCTTAGCCATACTAACCATCCCCCCCGACCAGAGGTCTCTATTTTACGGTGACGCATACTGTTGATGACAATTAAGGGGCTAAAGCTTCTACTAAAACGACTCCGTCATGGAATTCAACAATCCTCGATGCAGATTCAACTGCTGCATCCAATGAATGCGTCATGAATAACTCTCTTCTTCTACCATCTCTCATTTGAAGAACAAGGCGATGTGTCAGCTCTGAGAGTGTTTCACGATCGACAGTTTGCCATACCCAATGTTCTGTTTCAATTGTTACTAAAGCCTCAACTGGAACTAGAGAACCTTCAGCACGACCATAAAGTCTAGCACGTTCAGTCAAACTTCGAAGTTTTCGAACTGTCTCATTGGTATCAGTACGTATGACTCTTTGTTCTCCTTTTCCATATCTTGAAGATCTGCGTTGCTCTACATGTTGCATTATTATCCCATCCCGATCCATCAGGACCGATAATTGAAAATCTTGAATTAGATATTTAATCATAGCCACAAAATAACTCTTAATATGGCCATAATTATCTTAATTACTTCCAACGAGATATCTATCAACAATATTCCAAGACATAGGAGCAATCAGAATTGTCATTGTCATAATTTTAATCGAAATATCATCTAAAGTAACAAAAGTAATCAACAATAATGATGCAATTCCAACCCCGAAAATACACCACCTGTGTGCGGATCTGTTGCGATTATCAAAACCTAAGTTAGGAAGTTGAGAACCCAAGGTAGCTGAAATTAATATTACTCCTATCCCTAAAAGGGATCTTTCTACTGCGAAGAAATAAATTAGTAGTAATGCTGTAAAAATCAAGAGGAAAGTGAATGCTAAGGATGGCCAAGTTTCTCCTCTAGATTCTGGAAATGTTTCTGAAAATCCTCCAATAATATCTGAAATCATCATTATCGAAGAAAAGAAAATTAATGAAAAAGCAGTACTAAAAGGCAAAAGTGATGAAATCGAATCTTCATATGATACTAGAAAAACAAGTATAGTCCAAAGAATTATTGAAAATCGAGATTCCTTTATGGTAAGTTTCTTTTCTATAACTAATGGTATTGACCGGTACATTACTTCGCCTAATATTAAACCAATTATCAATGAAAAAACGAAGGGGTATACTGTTGGAACAGGTGCATATGAACTCACTATCATATCTGTTACTGGGGCAAAAGATTGTGCTGAAGTACCAACTCCGATAATTGGTAATAATGGAATAGAATAAATTGAATTNTTAAANGTAAATGATTTTGATTTNCTTCCNATAGTGTANATCCAATAGAATAATCCAATAAGAATCAATCTTCCTTCGGGTCCATAAGAAAAATGAAGTGATGANANAANTATNGANTCTGAGACTCCCCACAAGACTGCATGANGATGTANTGGATCTTGGTAATGACCTATTATCCCTTGNATTACNATAAGCAAAAGAAGGNTNGAAACNTAATATGAATATAATNTCGTAAATTGAATATNTNTAATTTTATTATTGGTAGTTCGCCAATCAATAATCCACAATATGGGGAGTGAGAGCACCAAGAGTTGCAAAAGAGGTTCGACTCCCACCCACATGTTCATGTTTCCACGATAATGTCCTGACCATTAATCTTGTAATCCAACATTACGATATCTGATGAAGATTTAGGATACATCATGGCAGACGACCTGCGACCTTGGAGAGAGCAGGCATTAGATAGCCTCTTACTCAAAGCTGTGGCGCATTGGACGGACAATTCAGATTCATGGTTAGAATCAGCATTGCCCAGATTAAGAGAAACCATCAGAATTAATCCCCTTAGACGAGAATTCAATTGGGTTGAAAATCAAATTATCAAAATGGGTGCCAAAGAAATTGAATGGTGCCCTAATGGATGGATTATGCCATGGATTAGAGGGAATATACCACCAGAACATCGAAAGCTATTCATCGCCTTGCATGAAACGGGTAGAATTACTAGGCAAGAAGCCGTTTCAATGATTCCTTCTCTACTTCTAGATATTCAAGAAAATCAAATTATTTTAGATATGTGTGCTTCTCCTGGTTCTAAGAGTACACATATCGCTGAGATTTTACAAGGAACTGGAGTTGTCATAGCAAATGATGTGTCGAAAAAGAGAACTAATACTTTAGTGGCTAATGCCCAACGAATTTCTCTTCCGAATATTATGATTATTCAACATGATGGGAGACATATCCCCAAAATTCCTGGTAGTGGATATGATGCAATATTAGTTGATGCGCCTTGTACAGGGTCTGCTACTACCAGAAAAAATCCTGATGTATGGAATAAATGGAAACCGTCTGCTGGGAAAAGATTACACACATTACAAGTTGATCTATTGTCTCGNGCNATAAAAATNGCTAGTTCAGGGTCCGTAATAGTGTATTCTACCTGTTCTCTTGATCCAATTGAAAATGAAGCAGTAATTTCGAGAATCTTAGAAAATGAAGAAGGAGTNGAATTAGAGAAAATAGATGTTGAAACGCTAAACGGANTAACATACAGAANTGGAATGATGAATTGGACAGTATTAGATGATGAAATCAATCCAATAGAGGATGAAAGATTTGAACCATCTNAAAATTTAGAAATTCGAAAAAATCTACAAAATTGTATTCGAATTCATCAAGATGAGTCGGGGCATGGTGGATTTTTTGTTGCTAAAATCAGGATAAATAAACANATNGAAACTCCAACAAATGATAATTGTCGACGAATACCTCCTAACCCAAATAGNAAGGGAGTATATCCTAAACCGATTAATATCGATGAATTACCACTAATTTCTGAAATGTATGCCCCNGGAATTGAACATTCTAGTTTGTGGACTAAAGGAAAACGGATTCTATGGAGTAATAGTTGCATTATGGACAAAATATGGTCCCAAGAAACTAAATCAAGACCNGATAGAATACATGAGGGCTCACAATGGCCTCCTCTAAACTTGATTCATCTTGGGATNCGTGCATGGGAAAAGAGAGATTCCAGAAATTATAGACTGAGTTCTGAAGGTTTACATTCAATTAAGATAAATGAAGATGGATCTAGAATACATATTGTANCTAATGAAACTGTAACTCGAATTATTGANAAAGATGGACCCAGTGAAAATGTTGAAAATTTTATTTCGGGTAGTAATTTATTACTGTTAGAGAGGCATGGAATTATCTGGAGAATTCCAATTTGGGCTGGAGAACGAATTTCTCGAATGTGGAAACAACAAGAAGATATAATTCTAAGAAAAATGATGGAGGAAAATACATGAAAAAAATTAGTATTNTNCTANNNTTTTTCATTATTNTAGCACCAGTTGTAGACGCTGTTCCNATANTTGAAATATTTGTAGATGAAANTACNCCATCAAATCAAAATATTCCGCAGGCTGTAATTTCCTCANTAGAAAATNATGATCTAGAACTATTAGTCTGGTATTTAGATACAGATAGCTCATTACACATTGCTGCAGCAACGGAGCGTGCTCAAGATCTTAATGCACAAATTGGAGATATTTTCATTCAAGGCGTATCTTGGAACCAATCAAATGAAAATTTACCTGATAATATAGATGGCTTTGATATTGAATTAAACGTAGAATACGGAAATGATACTGGTATAAGATTGGAAGCTAAAGCCACTTTAGAAAATGAGTTAGATCAAACTGTTGTACTACAGTGGTTGTTATTGAAAAAATCTGTAACAACATCAGAACACCCCATAGGACCTACTGAATCAAATGTGGTTTCTTATCATGCTTGGGATTCGAATATTAATCGAACAAAGGGGGCAGAAAACCGATGGACACATCAAATAGAACCTAATTCATTAGAAAATTGGAATATAGGAAATGAAGAACTAATTGCGATTGTGTCTCTAGTATCCTTAGAATCAAAAGAAATAGAAGGATCAGGAAATTCCCAAATTTTTCTTTATCAAAACCAAAAAAATGAGAGAAATCATACAACTTCATTTCTATTAATTTTCTCAGGAATTCTTGGAAGTATACTTGTAATCCAATCTGAAAAAAGAAGGCAACAAAATATGCCATTAATCCGTCCATTAANAATNAGAAAGANCAGTGATGGAGATTATGATTATTTTATTGAAATTACTACTAGACGCGCANTGGTAAAAGAAATAATNATTGATGGNAATGGTTACTGGAGGTGTTCTCNNANTAANATACCAAANGAAATNCCANCTCAAACAACAGAGAAAATAANAATTCGTCAAATCTCTAAACAAGAAAAAAATGAGCCTTGNACAATACGATTAGAAGTAGATGGATACGAACGATGGGTACTAGATATCGTCTTTCCGGAAACCTAGATGTGCAAACTTCAAGAGCGGCGGACCGAACTGCAATATCCCGAAGGGAGATGCGGCATGCTCGATGTGACGGACCGGGCCATATTGGCCATTTTATTTACCGACGCTACTATGTCAAACAGAACTGTAGCAGATTTGGTAGGNGTATCGCAAGGAACTGTGAGCAATCGTATCAAGAGAATGGAACAATTAGGAGTAATAGAAGGTTACTCTATCCGACTAAATCCAGAAAAAATAGGTTGGAGGATGACAGTAGTTGTTGGAATCAGAATAGAGAAGGGTCGTTTATTAGAAATTCAAGGGAAGATAGCAGAAGATNCGAGAGTAGTTTCTGTTTTCGACGTTACTGGAGATTACGACTCAATGGTTGTTGCTCTAGCAAGAGACAGAGAAGATCTGAACGACTTTACAAAAACAGTACTATCACTAGACGGGATAGAACGGTCNCATACACACATGGTTCTNAATTCTGTGAAGAACACATGGATAGGANTACCAGAGGATTCAGAATCATACGATTAAAAACCCCTCGAGATGGAGGTTATGTCCTATGACTCTAGAATATCCAATTCGAGATTCATCAACATGGAAAATGATTCAAGCAGAAATGGAAATGAGGTTACCTTCTTCAGATCAATCTCTTTCAATGAATTTTGGGAGGTGGGATGATCAGCCTCATCAACATCTTCCAATCGCTAGAATGCTTGCTGGTCCTTGGGGAGGAGTACTAGTAGCCGATGAAGTTGGACTGGGAAAAACCATTTCTGCAATTATTGCAATTAGAGAATTACAAGCAAGGGGAGAGAGTGGAGGGGTGCTAATCACTTGCCCAGGTGGTCTACGATCTAAATGGAAACAAGAATTACACCATCGAGTGGAAATTGATGCTATTACACCAAAATCTTGCTCTGAATTTCTAATGGCTCTAGATCAACTCGAAGATGGAAGAGATGATGTTGTGATTGTAAGTCATGGAATCTTGCGTAGAGCAGAAATATTAGATTCTCTAGTAGATCGTAATCTCAACTTAATGCTAACAGTTATGGACGANGCTCACCATGCTAGAAATCCTAAATCAAGACTNCATGATGGTATTCAGATGCTAATACTTAGTTCAAAATGGAAAATGTTACTGACTGCAACACCGGTTAATCTTCAAAGTGAAGATCTATATGTTTTGTTATCTCTAATTGCTCCAGATAGATGGCCGAATATAATGTCATATTACAGAACTATGAGCCCTACTGCTTCTATTCATCGAACAATAGACTTGATCTCCAGTGATCCTATTGATTCAGAGAATATCAGAATAGAGATCAATAGATTATTACACACTACTTCACTAGCCAATGACCCTCGATTAGTGGAAATTAGGGGATTAATGGATGATATTACTGAATCTACGGGGATGGTGAGGAAAAGAGTCATTGATTTATTGAGAGAGATGAGACCTTTGAATGATATGTTAGTTAGGACGCGTAGAAAAGACCTAGATCTTGATCTCGCTCGAAGAGTTCCAATTATTTTACAAGTGGTACTGACCGAAGAAGAATGGGACCTGTACCATGCTGCCAGACGTTGGTCACAGACATTGCAAAGAATCAAAAATCCTGATAGTAAAAAATTCGACTGGGCATCTGTGATTCCTGAGAGAATGGCGTCATCATGCCTACCAGCATATGCAAAACATGTACTCGGAAAAATTGATGAGGTTAGAGATGAACTTCAAGAAACTACAGAAGAACAAGATGAGATTACTAAAAGATTAATTAACAGATTAGGCAATAAAAAGGGTCTGATTAATGCAGCAAAAAATCTAGGTGAGAAGGATACTAAATTTGAGGCTTTACGTGCTTGGTTGAACGAAACCCTAGAATGTAATGAAGGAGGAGTATTATTATTTTCACAATTTCATGGAACTCTAAATCATCTCAAAGATAATTTAGAAAGAGATGGTTTTCTTGTCGAAATATTGACTGGAAGAACATCTATGGGAGAAAGAGATAATATTCGTGCTAGATTTGCTCNAGGTGATATCAATATTTTATTGAGTAGTGAAGTTGGAAGTGAAGGATTAGATCAACAACATTGCCATAGATTAGTGAATTATGATTTACCATGGAATCCAATGAAGTTAGAGCAACGGATTGGCAGATTAGATAGGTACGGTCAAAAAAGTCCAATTATACAAATCGCAAATCTATGTGTTGAAGGGACAATTGATGCTTCAATTTTGGGGAGATTATTACACAGAATCCATATTTTTGAGTCATCTTTGGGAATGGTAGATCCTATGCTTGGAAAAGCGATGAAAGTACTGGCAGAAAAAGAAATATCAAAGGATATTGAACGAAATAATCTTGATACGGGATATAAAATTGTAGATCTAGAAACTTATCGAGATAATCATGATGATGATGTTGAGGATATTCTAAATTCAAGAAATACTTGGACAGAAGAGGCAGCTCTCAAAGAAAGAATTGCCATAGGAGAAGACCCTGGTGTGCAAGCAGTCAGACAAGATATATTAAATCGTGAATTAGCATTAGATTCTACTTCAATTCAGTCGATATTAGAATCTTGGATTATTGCAAACAAAGGTGAACATTATCCCCATACTAATGAAACGGTAATGATTAGAATGTCAGATAATATTATTCAAGGCTGTCTCAAATATGCTAGAGGTAGTTCTAGATGGTTGGAATTATTGAATCGAATGAATACCACTTCAGGCCCTCATTGGATTGAAGCCACTTATGACAATGAAGTTGCAAGAGAACGAAATGATTTGATCTTTCTATCTCCCTGGCATCCTGTTGTTCAACTTGCAATAACCTCGGATAAAAAACGAAATTTTGCTGAGGGTATTTCTGGTTCTGAATTGATTGCAGAAAGTATTCGAATTGATGAAATCCCTCACAATACCAAATATTTCGTTGGAGTCGAGTGGAAAATAAATGGATTAAGAGAATCAAAAATTAGAAGATGGTTAGTATTAGATAAAAATGGAGAGCCTATCAGAGAAATTCTCAAGAATCCATGGTCTAAATTACATTCAGAACCTTCTCGAACTGTTCTAACCAATAAAGAAAAAGAAATCATAGAGTCTGCAAGAACTCAAATTCANACCGCATTNTTAAATCAAGAACGAATGAGATTAATGCCTCTATTGACTGAACTTACTGAAAATTCTCATCAGGCTTGGATGAGTAGAATCGAGGGAGAAGAAGAACAGATTAGAAAAGCTGAATGGAATTCTATGCTAAAAAATGAAACAGTAGATCCTCGATGGTTAAGAATGAAAAGAGGTATTATCCGGTCCTTACACGAACAGTTATCGAATCGAGTAACTGAAATTGAACGTATTCGAGATGATATGCAAGCAAANATTTCATTCCCGATTATTGTTCGAATAATTTAATCAAAATACAACATCAGGAGGAGGATCTTCTAGATTAATTAGAGGTAATAAATCATCAACTAAATTCTTGAGGCCTTCTATTGTAGGTGCTTTCAATGCCACAGTACGCATCAAGGTTTTCCTTGTAGATACATCAATCCTCATATCTAAACTTCTCATTCTAACGAGTAGATTCTCATGGAGGCGAATACCAGTTCTATCCCAATCCATCATTAACATCAATGCGGGACCTCCGTCAACTGGATTCTGTCGACCATACGAATCATGTAAATGTGCAATTAGTCTACCTTGTCCCCATCCTCTGTTTACCAATTCTATCGGTCCTTCAAATCCTAGTGAACGTAATGTTTCCATATCTCTTCTGCCTTCGACAATTACTGGACAACCAGAACCCCCGTATACTGGATGTCTGTTTCGAAATCTAGCTTTAGCGAGAGCTCTTGCTGAATGGAAAAGGGAGGTAGGAGAAATAATCTTGACTCGACGATCAAATCTATGAGGCATCAGAACTCGCCGATTATCACTCAAACAATAAGGTAAATGAATACAACCCAATTTGAATTTTTTTGGAGAGAAATTCTCAGAATCTTAGAATATAAATACTCAACTATTCCATTCTTTTACCTCAACTGCGAATGCTTATCTACAGGAGTCTAAACGANAGGGTAGGGGGCTTACAATGAGTATAGCCAGTGCGACCTTCGACGGACTTTGGAACCACTACGAAATGTGGTCTGCAATCGTTGGCGGTTTCACTTTTCTATGGCTTGCACACCACTCTCTAGTCTACCGATCTAAAGATGTAGATGATGACTGGGAAGATGTCGATGAAATCAAAGTAGGTGTATTTCCAAAACACAATGATGATCTCAAATTAGAACTTGCTTGGACCATTGTGCCATTCATCCTAATTGTATGGCTTACATACTANTCNTGGGGNCCTATCAATGAANTTTGGGCAAGCCCNGANGATCCTGACAGTAGATATGGNCTAGAATGTGGAACAGAGGGTCATGACCCAAACAAATGCTTTCATNCAATTGGGATCACTGCTCAACAATGGTTTTGGAGTTTTGATTGCAATGGTTTAGATGCTGATATCTGTGATTCTTCTGAATATCAAGATCTAAACGGTACTATGGTTCCAGTATTGAAATTAAAGCAAGGGCAATATTTCCTTGCGAACTTAAGTTCCGAGGATGTCACTCATGCACCTTGGTTCGTAAAATTTGGCGTTAAAGAAGATGCTGTTCCGGGACATAATTCTGCATTGTGGATTGCTCCGACTTGTGAAACTGCAAACTGTGGAGGAGATGAAGGAGAATCTACTCTTCTTCTGTGTACTGAATATTGTGGAGACGATCACGCTTACATGGCAGCTATTGTTAATGTACATAATAACTGAGAATTAAGGTGATAAAATGATGAAAAGAAGATCATTTATCCAGACTTTTGCNATTTTAGTTATTNTNGGACTAGCATTAAACCTAGCTCCTGAAGCCGATTCACTTCCCTCAGGGATTGGTGGGCAATCTGAGAAGGGATGTATTTGTCATGGAGCTATTCCTGACTCAGGAGTCATTCCCTCGATTACTGGACTTCCTGATACATTTACAGCTAGTACAACTTACACTCTTACTGTATCTTTCACAGGAGGGCCTTCTGGAACCGATGCGAATGCTATGAATCTAGGGGGATTCAATCTTGCTGCTTCTTCAGGAACTCTGGAAGCAATCGATGAGTGGGTAAGAATCGAAAATGGTGAAGCAGTACATAACGGGATTGATGATGATGCTAATAACGATGGAGTGGATGATGCTGTAGCAGCAGGCGGTACTCCAATTACAAGTGGCAATGATTTCACATCTTGGACTGTTAATTGGACTTCTCCGGAGAGTGGTTCGACTACGTTTAATCTAGCTGTCAACTCTGTAAACGGAGATGGCATTGCCTCTGCTGATGATAAATGGAATACAATGTCAGTATCTGTTTCTGGACCATCATCAGGTGTTGCAACTGAACCTCTAGAACCAGCCGACCCGTTTGTTGTACTTGCAACATTGATTATCGTTTCAGGACTTTTACTAGGTATCGTGATTCTGTATACATTTTACCGCGCAAATCCGGATGGATTTAGTTGGGAAGCATTCGCCCCATGGATTACTGATTGGTTGACCACTACCGATCACAAGAAGGTTGGAACGCTTTACTTCCTAGCAGGTTTCTTCTTCCTAGGAGTGGGAGGAATCATGGCAATGTTAATTCGAATACAACTTGCAGTCCCAGGGAATGATTTTCTTACTCAAGATCAATACAATCAATTTTTCACTATGCATGGAACAGTAATGATTTTCCTTGCTGCTATGCCATTAATTAACGGGTTTGCGAATTGGCTAATTCCGCTGCAAATAGGCGCTGCAGATCTTGCTCTTCCGAGAATAAATGCAATGTCATTTTGGCTCCAGCCAGTAGGAGCCTTGCTTATTTTTACAGGAATATTTAGCGGTGCTGCTGCAGATACTGGATGGACAGGATATGCGCCATATATTGTTTCTGAGACTGCCCATTCCGGGACTACAATGTGGGTAGCTGGGCAAGTAATGTTAGTAGCCTCATCTACTTTAACCGGAATAAATTTCCTTACTACAATCTGTGCAATGAGAGCCCCTACCATGAGTTGGATGCAAATGCCGCTTTTCACTTGGTCCATTTTTGTAGCAAACCTAATGCTATTCATTTCAATTCCTGCTTGGGGAGTTGGACTCATTCAAGTATATCTCGATCGTACAATTGGAACTGCTTTCTATCATGTCGCTTCAGGAGGTGATCCTTTACTTTGGAGTCATTTATTCTGGTACTTTGGGCATCCTGAAGTATACGTAGTAATTTTGCCAGCATTTGGAATAATTTCCGAAGTAATCGCCACATCTGCAAGGCGTTCTGTATTTGGATATCGTTCAATGGTGTATGCTATGGCAGGTATCGGAATTGTTGCTTTTATTGTATATGGACATCATATGTTTACATCTGGAATGTCGCCCACCCTAAGATTCGTAACTATGTTAACAACAATGTTAGTTGCTGTTCCGACTGGAATTAAAATATTCAATTGGCTAAAAACAATGCACAAAGGATCTCTTATCTACAGAACTCATACGCTATGGGCTCTTGGATTCTTGGTAACATTCACTCTAGGTGGAATTAGTGGAATGTTCTTCCCGTCATTAGCTATGGATACACATCTTCATGAGACCTATTTCGTTGTGGCTCATTTCCACTATGTGTTTGTTGGCGGAACTGTCTTTGGTATGTTTGCAGGAATATACTACTGGTTCCCAAAAATGTCTGGAAAAATGATGGACGAAAATTGGGGCTTGTTACACTTCCTTACTGCATTTATTTCTTTCAATGGAATCTTCTGGCCAATGCATAAACTAGGAGTAATGGGAATGGCACGAAGACATCATACTTGGTTTGTCAGCGTAGACGAATACGCTAATATTCCTGCAGAAATGGCATCGTGGAACTTATTCATATCTGTCAGTGCGTTCTTATTCTTCTTCTCAAATTTCATTCTGATTGGAAATATGATTAAGACAATTATTTCAGGTAAAAAGGCTCCAGCAGATCCTTGGGGAGGATGGTCGTTTGAATGGATGTGTACTTCTCCACCCCCTACACCTTCATTCGACCCTCATAATCTACCAGTTCTACACGATTCAAATGAATATCATGAATCTGAGCCGAGTAAATTCGCACAATGGTTTACTGGATTGATGGTTCCTGAAGACGATTCGGAGGTGAGTCATTGAGCGGAGATCATGATTACGAACATCACATTGAGCCTTGGGGTCCTCACGACTGGAGTCATGGAGCACCTCACAACTCATTTGCACCACTAATAATGAGCATTGGGTTCGGGGTTTTTCTGTACACATTTGCTAATATCTTCGTAATGGGCGAATTAGTGGATATTAGTTCCATGGCAGGAGTAATGCTCGGTTTCATTATTATTACATTAGGTCTAATGATCTGGTGGCGTCAAGACATGTCCTTCGATGGTGTTTACGAACCTAAAGGGGTTGGAGCTCCATTCCGTAATATAGAATTACGTAAGGTTGCTATGTGGATTTTCCTCATGTCAGAAATGATGGTGTTTACCAGTCTATTTAGCACCTACATCCGATATAGATTAGGTATCCAAGACTGCGAAGAACTCTTCCTTTCTGGTGAATGGGTCGAAGGTACAACTGTTACCTGCTTCGAACCTGCAGCTCATCTAATTGCAAGTAGTTGGTTCCATTTAGCACCTGGAGCGATCAATACCTTCGCTCTTATCATATCTTCATTCACAATTGTACTTGCTCTCAAGACTGCGAAGATGAGCAATAAGAAATATGCTAAGAAATATAATATCGACAAAGCAGATGTTGATGCTCACCGTAGCCGGAAAGTTGGTGTTTTCCTCGGTTCTACCTTATTCCTTGCCACCCTATTCCTAACTCTGAAGTTAATTGAGTGGTTCATAGGTTTCCCTACTCCAGGTCCTCTAACTGAACTAAATCATGGTTATGATAGTATCAAATCACTGTATGCAGAAGGATACACAATTCATGCTAGCGCGTATACAAATGTCCACTATAATGCAGACCCTACCTCCAAATATTTCGATATCCCAGCAGACAGTGCACTTGCCATGATGATGGATGCTGGTACTCACCCNGGTGGAATGATGATGGCTGATATCCGTGTCAGTGCTTCAACGTTCTATGTAACNACAGGAACACACGGTGTACACGTCTTCGCCGGTATGGTCGGTCTATCCTACATGACTTTCAAAGCACTCCGAGGAGGTTACGGTCCTTCAAACGCAGTGTCAATCGAATACTTCGGCCTATACTGGCACTTCGTTGACCTAGTTTGGGTTCTAGTCTTCCCATTCTTCTATCTATTCTAAGGTGATCTAAAATGGCACAATATACAATTCTTGGTCGCGACCCATACTGGATGAATTTCTGGGGTTTGATGATATTGACCGTAATCGAAGTAGGAGCTGTTGGACTAGATCTTACTGGATTTGCTGAATCAATTGGAGCTACAGAAAAACAATTGACTTTTGGAATTCTTTGGGGTATTGGAATACCTAAATTCATCATGATTGCTGCAATTTTCATGCATCTTTATGGAGATGCAGATTCAAANATATTGACCATGACTGCTCTTTTCCCAGCATTCTTCATCATTGTAATGGTTTTCTTCATTGGATTGACTAGTCCTGGAGCTCCAACTGAGTTACCTGCATGGTGTAGACCCCCTAGTTGGCTCTAATTAGCACAAAGCGTGAAATCCACCTAGCGTTTCNACTGGGTATTGCTGACGTCGCATAGCCTGGTATTGCGCTGGATTTGAAATCCAGTGTCCCTTGGACTCGAGAGTTCGAATCTCTCCGTCAGCGCCACCTAACTAACACGGAAAGGTATTGAACAACAATGTTGCTCGCNGGGCATGCCTCGAAGGAATGTCATACTGCCGTTGCTGGCAATTCTGCTTCTTCCAATGGCTGGATGTTTGAGCAGTTCACCAGTAAATTGGGGAAGTGATGTGGGACAATATTCTGCTGTTCTAAATGAAAATAATACTCAGATTGTTATTGATGATCGAATGTCAGTATACCAAGAAAGTTATCTGGAATCTGTAGGAATTGGTACCGTAGGTTGTCAAGGAGAAAATGGAACTATGGCCCAATCTTCACAATCTGTAGTTGCTGAAGAATATGGAGGAACACCAATTCGAATTGAAGGTTGGTTAGCTAACGGTAAAGCATTTCCAGATCATGATGGTCCCGCAGTATACTCNATCGCCNTGAATATGATGCCTNTAGAAGAGGCTCGTAATCTAAAACCACATCAGTTAGANCCNCAACAAGATATACCATTGATGAAGGAATGGGATGATCCATTAATGGCTGAAGGACAATTTGGATCTGAATTCGAAGATATTCAATCAAAAAGAGGATGGGCAGTAATTGGAGTTGTACCCGCAAGTGAAAATATTGCAGATGGAATGATTGGGCTACTTGATTGGAATAGACCAATCTCAATTGAAGGATATTTCTTACACGATCAAAAGAATATTCGTATCCCTACTGAGTTATCAGTATCTGATTGTAGTGTAGCATTCAGAGAAAGTTTTGGAGCATATTTCGCNGTTACTTCAATGACAATTGCAGGAAATGAAGCTTCGGTTAGTGAAGAATATTCAGTAGGATCAATTCCATTATTGGGTGGATCTATGTATCTTCTATTGGTAATAATCGGTGGCGCAGCTGGAGCATTTGGAACTTTTACCTTTAGTACCATTCAAATTCGAAAGAAAGCAAATCAGACCGCTTCTGTACTAATGTCTGAAAAACAAATTCGAGCNGCTGGTGGGGTTGATAAAGAACTAAAGCAACATCGACGAGATGTTGAAAAATTAAAGCGGAGCGATAATTCATCAAATNTTGAGGTTGTAGATGATACTGCAACAAAGAAGATGGAAATCAAAGAATTCGATGTATCTGGNACATTAGAAAGCGCGCCTGATGGACTAGAAGCCACNGCTTCCCTTGGTAAAACTACAGGAAGAGGTGTAATTCAAACGGAAGAAGCCGCAGAGATGGATGAAAAACTCAAGGCCGTTATGGAAAATGCTATGACAAAAGAAGAAACTGTATCTTCGGGCCCTTCGTCAAGAAGAATTGGAGGAGGAGTCACTAGTTCAGGATCGATTTCTTCTTCATCAAATAGAAAAAGGACTATGACAAATATTTCTCCAACAAAAACCGATGTTAGTGAAGAAATAATACAGCAGAAATCTCCACCTGTATCCAGAAGAAAACGTGTAGTGAAAAAGAAAGANGTTCCAAAAGAAGTAGAAGAAGAAGTTCCAGATGAAAGAGGGCCTCGATATGAAACTAGAGAAGGACCAAGTCTTTCTGATGATGAAGAATTCTCAGACTTTTCATTCTAATCAAGCTAGTAATCTAACAGCACTAGGAAGAACGGTCATATCCATTGGAGTAGTTCCAATATTTTCTCCATCAATATTGATTGCAGTAGGAATTGGAGTCTCTATCCTTAATGACTTAAATCGATGATAAACCACATCAGGATGAAAGACGTGACGGCCCTCTTTTTTGAGGAGACCGAAGGCCTTCAGAATGGCTCCACGGCGCATGCGATTAAGTATACCAATGTCCATCATTCCATCATCTATTGATGCTCCTGGTGCTAAAGGAAGTCCTGCTCCACCTGTTTGTGTATTTTGGATAAGAAATAATGTAAAATCTGAATCCATTTCATGACCATCTAATATCAATTTAGCATGACGTCTNCTATTNAGTAAAATCGAAATAACAATTCCAACATCATATCGAATAGGACCTAAAAAGCGCATTTTTTCTGCAATNAAATTAGAATCAATTCCTAATCCCCAAGTAACAAGATTATGGCTATACCAAGTCATCTGCTCTTTTTCTTTTCCGGGTAAACCCTCTGTTAAAATTACTCTAGAGATATCTAACTCTTGTATTCTTCCTGAAATAATTCTAGAAACTGCATCTTCAACCCCATTTATTTTCAAATCATAAGCATGAGAATTACCTGTTCCTGCTGGAATAAAAGCAACAATGGGAGATTGTCGATCTTCTGAATTTCGCATTCTTCCTGTAATCACTTCTGACATGCTGCCATCTCCACCTACTACAGCAAAAACATCATCGTCATTTGCAGTAATATTTGCGGATAATTCAATTAAATGTCCCGGATATGAAGATTGATAAGTTTCTACTANAATCCCAGACTCTTCAAGTAATTTCTTAGCCTCCAAAGCAACTTTNTCTCCTTTTTTCTTCCCTGAATATGGGTTAACCATTAGATGAACTTTTGACGGTTTCGTTNTACTANTCGATTCGCGAGAGAAAATAGGNGAAAAAATTGGTCTGTAGACACCTCCTCTCTTTTTACTTTCAAAATCAAAATGAAACTCAACTGGCTCAGGNGAGGTTGGCATGAACAACGTATAACCGTTCAACCCTTGAATTCTACCGAAAATTACGGGTATCTGTAACCCCTCCGGAAGAATAAGAGGGCGCGGGGTATTCGCATGGAAAATCAAATTCGCTTCATGCAGCGNGCATTGGATATTGCTGAGAAAGGAATAGGACGTGTGTCTCCAAATCCTCCTGTTGGTTGCGTACTTGTACAAAATAATCGAATTATTGCTGAAGGATGGCACAATCGAATCGGAGATTTGCATGCTGAGCAGGCAGCAATTGCTGATGCTGAAATGAGGGGAGAAAATACAGAAGGTTGTATTGCATATGTTACATTAGAACCATGCAATCATTTTGGAAGAACCCCCCCGTGTACACAAGCACTACTTTGGGCCGGTGTCTCAAAAGTTGTAATTGCTAGTCGTGATCCCAACCCAAATGTTCGAGGAAAAGGCATTGATGCCCTCCTGGCTGCCGGAGTAGAAGTAGATATAGGAATTCTAGAAAATGACGCTATAATTCAAATGCAATCTTTTCTTAATTGGTGTCAGTTAAGAAGGCCCTTAGTAACTNTAAAAATGGCAGTTGANAAATTCAATAAAGTAGATAACAATGAATTAATTTCAAGCAGATTTACTAGCCAGAGTTCATTGAAATTCGCACATGCATTGAGACTGCAGTCTGATGCNATTTTAGTTGGTTCTAAAACTGTAATTCGAGATAATCCTTCACTCACGATTAGAAATGTAGAGAGGGATGGTGTAACGAATCCAATTAGAATTATTCTTGATACTCGAGGNGAGATTGAGAGAAATGCAAAGGTTTGGAATGATGATGCACCTACGATAAAAATTCATGGTANTTCAAACAATATTTCAATTGAAGGAATTGAGGAAATATCTATGCCATCCGTTACNGAACAAAGNACTCCTAAAGATCTATTAGANCTTCTAGGTGATAGAGGGATTCAAGAGCTTCTAGTAGAGGGGGGACCCTCGGTTTGGCGATCATTCCTTGAGAATAAAATTGTAGATCGTGTCATTCACATTCGATCTCCAAATGAGATAGGNGAAGGACCAGAGATGNAATTAACAGATGAATTACTTTCAATGAATAATCTTGTTTTGAAAAATAAATTAATGAGTGAGGGAGATGAGATCAGTATCTTTACNAGAAATGGAAATAAATTGCCTCACAAAACTTGGCCTTATCCGTCGGATTGAAAGGTATTGCATAAGTGGAAAGGCTGGGCGATTAGTGTAGTCTGGATATCATTTGGCGCTTCGGACGCCAGGACACGGGTTCGAATCCTGTATCGCCCACTTCTAGCATGGGTCGATACGAACCAATGCCCTTGCAAGACTTCTATGAACCCAAATTGGATGTATTATAGAAATATCATAATTAATTGCAGTTAATGCATTTNGAAATTCCTCCGGTTCAACATCAAACGGAGAGAATGTTTCATTGTTCAATAGATCAGGATCGGTTCTTACAACATCAGGATTTATTGGAAGTAACATTACCATTGGACCTCTCGAAATGATTGATAGAGAATATATCGTGTTTTTTAGAATCTCAATCCCTTCTCCACTAGTCCAAGAATTTCTCCCGTAAGGAGGATCGAATGCATGAGCAGCTCCTGGAATAGATTTAATTTTCTTATGAAGCTCTGTTGCATTAGAAGATNGAATTATTTTTTCNCCGTCGAATTTAATTTGATTCAAATTGAGGGTTGTTCCATCAACCATCTCTTGATCTAAATCACTAGCGATAACTGGAATTCCTACCATAGCCGATTCAATTGCTATTCCCCCTGTTCCGCAGAAGGGATCTATGATAGTAGTGGGTGGTTGGCCATCAGTNTAACAGAGATTTACCATTGCTCTCGCTAGCCTCGGATCTAAACTAACTGGCTTGAAATATGGACGATCGGTGGGTGAACGATTTTGAAAACTTTGACCGCCAGGGCCNAATGATTGGAGTATNCCCCAAATGAAGAAGGGTGAACCTAAATCAACCGGATCTGGAGGAATCGGTTTTTGTGGGCTGCCACAATAATGAATCATAATTTCAATATCTGGATTTTCAAGATTAACACTCCATCCTTTTTTGTGTAGAATTGCTCCAACCTCAGATTGAATTTTACTGATACTAATTCCTTCCATATTCCCCATTTTTGACGCTCTGACAGCAATCGTTTTGTCATTTAATGGTTGGATATGTGAGAACCAATCTGCAATTATTTCAGCACAAGGTTCTTCTGAAGAAAAATCAAATGGATACAAAGATTGATCTATAAATGCAGAATTCTGAATAGAATTATTGTCTGAGACNATAACTACTCTTGGATGAAGAATTTGTTGAATTATACCAAGAGCATTTGCTTCAGANCGGAATAATGCTGGATGCCAGCCGTTCCCAATCCANGCAGCAACCATGTCNTCTCCCCCCCTNTGGGATGCGCTATTGGCCTTCATTCTATAACACCGAATGGGTTGGAGGGGGTATGAGTGGGGCAGGTCGGAGTACTACAGCAAGAATCGCTCTGATGATTACATTCCTCTTTTTGGGNACAATTTTACTCACAGTAACTACCGCTCAATCAGACGATCCTAAAGTTCTCACACACGAAAGAAATCGTCTATACTTCTATGGGGAATCAAATGGTGACGGATATGCAACGTGGCCTATGTGGAATCATGCTCAAGCATCCGATCCAAATAGTGATGACAGCATTGGAGAACAAAATGCATTCGTTCCAGGAGACCCNAATAACGGTGGAGGAACAAGAGAATTTACCTTTGATGGACAAGTTGCTAGTGATAATATCACTGAAATTAATTCAGAACTNACCATCACAGGAAATTTCAGATTGAGTATATTTTGTCAAGGAAGTTGCAATACAGATGTAACTGTGTTTCTTAGAAAGGGTGGAGTCGATATCACGTCAGTAACTGTTTCTCCCGAAAATGAAGGTGGGGATACATATATTTTCGAATTTTTTCACAATATCAAGGAAATAAAAGCAGATGAAACTCTTGGATTAAGAATACAATTTACAAAACCTAGCGGAGCAGGAGATGGGTATACTCTGTATTTAGGGCAAAATGATTTCCAAATGGACATTCCAGTTATTCCTCCTGANACCTCAGATATAGGGGATGTTCTACTGGAAGAGGGGAGTGCATGGAAAACTCCGTACGCAGATGCAGGATTGGGTTTCCAAGCATCATCCACTGAAAAAGTNGGAATTGTNATGCCTATTTTCTTAGGTATTCTCCTTCTTGCTGGAGCTATATGTGGAGTTGTTTTCACTCCGGGGATGCCAGCCATGACCGGAGCAGCCGTTCTCACTTGTTTATCTCTAATCGGACCAATGGTTGCAGCGCCAATTGTATCATACATGGATGTTGCAGAACATTCAGATGTAGACATGGAACCAAATATGTACACTGTAGANCAATTTGCATCNTTAGAAGCCAGTTCTGGTAGNTTTTTNACTGACTTTTCTCAGGGTGATGAATTTGAAATCTGGGTCCCACTTAACGGAAATGAGGTTTATTCAAAATCTATTCAACATAATGGTCGATCAGCAATTCTTTGGGGATTGGCTCATGAAGAGCATAACGAATTACTAGGCAATTCGGAGATTACAACTATAGCCGGAAGAGAAGCAATTCAACTCTATTTCTCTTCAATCATTCAATATACTGATGATTTAGATTGTACAGAAACCTCGAACGAAAATGATACTGATGAAGATGGACAAACAAGTGCATGCGCAGAATATGACTTAACCAAAAGTGGAGGAATTGTACTGAAAGTAGTTCTTGGACAAGATGGTGAAAGTGTTCGTCCAATCAACAACGTAAACGTAACATTGACTGATGGAACTCCTAGGAATGCAGTACTATGGACCGATACAGAACCAATGGGTACACCACAAACATGGGGTTCCTACTCGTTGGCAGGACTTATTCCTGCAATTGGATGTTTAGGGTTTGGAGTCTGGACGATTGTTAATTCTCAACGTAATTCACAAGATGAAGATGATGAATATGATTTTGATGATGACTTCATTGACGAATTAGATATCTGAGGGAAAATATGGGTTGTAACCTAAGAGATCTAGCAAAATCAGAATCTATCGATCTCTCAGATCTGTCAGGAGAGCGCATTGCTGTTGACGTATTCTTATCCGCTTATCAATTCATTACTGCAATGACAGGACAAGATGGAAGGCCCCTTTCAGATTCAAATTCTAGACCTGTAGCTCACCTAATGGGATTCTTAGATAGGGCAACTATTTTGATAGCATCAGGAATTGATCCCGTGTTTGTTTTTGATGGAAACCCTCCTGATTTGAAACGTGGAACACTTGACGATAGGAGATCAAGGAAAGAAGTAGCAAGAGCAAAATGGGAACATGCCATGGAATCTGGCGACTTGAAAGCGGCGAAAAAAATTGGACCTCAAATTGCTGAATATACTTCAGAAATGATTCAGGAAACTAAAGATCTGTTTGATGTTCTGGGCGTTTCATGGATTGTAGCTCCAATGGAAGCGGAAGGGGCTGCGGCAGTGAGGGCAAAAAATGGGGAACTACATGCAGTTGCTACTCAAGATTGGGATGCTTTGCTTTACGGAGCACCAATCATGATTCGTAATCTAATGTCACATGGTACGAAAAAATTTGGACGTACTCTAACAGCAGAACGAATTATTCTCAAGGATCTATTGGATGAACATGGAATTACTCATGAACAACTAGTAGATCTAGGAATAATGATTGGAACGGATTTTCATCCTGGATTCAAAGGAGTTGGTCCTAAGACAGGGTTGAAATTAATTAAAGCACATGATACCCTTGAAAATGTAGCTGAAATAAAAGGACTTGAAGTACCCCATAATATTGAAGAAATTCGAAATCTTTTCCTGAATCATCCAATCAATGAAGATATGGATTTACCTCCCCCAAAAAGAGCTGTAGAAGAAAGAATTCGAGAGTTTGTACAAAATGAAAGAGGATTCTCAGAAAATAGAACGATGCGTGCGTTAGATAGATTAGCATCTGTTGGAAAATTAAGATCTGAATCAAAGCCAACACTATTTGACTTTTAGTTGGATAAGACTCATCCCAGCGATTGCATCTCAACTTCTATGGAGGATACAATGTCTCATTCCAATGATCAATCATTAAGACAAAGAAATTGGGTTCTTTTATTGATATTCGGACTCTTGTTAAACATCATTGTATCCTTCACTAGCGATTTAGGTTTGGATACTCATGTCCATATGGCAAGGGATAGTTCTCTTGCAGATTCTGAAGAAGCTACTCTTCCATGGGGCCATACCAGGCCATTAGACCCTATGGCGAGTAATCCAGAATATTCTCCCTCTGTTGATTTTGGTTGGTATCATTTTCTTCCAAGTATAGAAAATAATGTTCATTTTCTCGGCTTTTCACTAATGTGTATGCTTATCTTCCTCACGATTTTAATTTTCAAAATTTATGGATCGATTGAAAATGGAATTGCAGTATCTGCAATTGTAGCAATACATCCAACATTTATCTTCGCAACTGGAAGAGTCTTTCCTGAAGTAATTGTTGCAATATTCACAATTGTAATGATTTTTGGATTATTGATTTATGAAAAATGGCAATCATGGAATGGAGTTCTTTCTTCATCAATAATTTCAGGGCTGTCAATGGGATCAATCCTTTTTGTTAAGGGGATTAATCCGTGGTATTGTCTTGTTGTTATGTCTCTCATTTTACTCTGGCATTCTGCAGATAAAATGGGGAAATGGTATGAATTTACTCGTTCCCCCTCATTTGCAATTAAAATTGGAATTTTTGGAACATTGATTGGATTATTTTTTGTTACATTAATATCGGATTCTGGTACATTCTATACCGTAAAAAGCGAAACATTACGTTTCACAAGTGCTTTACTAGTTGCCATAGTAGATGTAATCGCGATTTATGGTTTATTTGGAATGGTTCTATGGCCAATTATCGGAAATAATTTTCAAAAAATGTGGGAAATGGAAAGTCATGAAATTGCAGGCTTGATTGGCTTTATTTCAGTATTAACTACTGCTATCGTTTTCT
>NZTS01000002.1 GCA_002697105.1 Methanobacteriota archaeon
AATCCATAATGAAAATTCTTTAATTGTTTATTTTCATGGCGGAGGTTATTCTTTTGGGTCTTCATTAACTACACATAGAATAGGTCTGTCTAACCTAGCTAAAATAACTGGTAGAGTATGTCATTCCATAGACTATCGATTAGCACCAGAGCATCAATATCCTGCTGCCTTAGATGATGCTGTAACTGCTTGGAAAAAAATTGTGGAACAAAATTCAAAATCTGAAATTATATTGATGGGAGATTCTGCTGGAGGTGGTCTTAGTTTAGCACTATTGTTGTACCTTCGTGATAATAACGAGAAACTTCCAGATGGATTTGTATTGTTTTCTCCATGGACAAATTTGACATGTAATACAGATACATACTATTCGAGAAAAAAAGCTGATCCTATGTTCACTAAGCAAATGCCGAAAGATGCCGCTGAACGTTATGTCCCAAAATCTATGGATAAATCGAATCCGTATGTTTCTCCATTTTTCGGAGACTTTACTGGACTTCCCAGAGGTTTGATCATTACTGGAGAAGACGAAATATTACTTGACGATAGTCGAATTGTTGCTAAAAATGCGAAGAAAAATGGGGTTGAAATCGATATTCAGATATGGCCAAAAATGTTTCATGATTGGTGGTTATTCGGACCCCTGCTACCCGAATCCAAAAAATGTCTTCTCGGAGTTCAAAAATGGATAAACGGCTTTGATGTCTGATAGTAGTAGAATCGGCTATACAATCCCATTGAAATTTGTCACAAACCATGCGTACATTAGTAACCAAAACAATGGAACTAGGAACGAAATAATATAGAAAATTACAACAAATGTAGTGAGTGTCCCATTTTCTCTTCTTTGCCGAGTTATCTGGAGAAGATAAACAGCATAAATTGGCAATAATAGCACAAGACATGCACCACTGTAGAGAAACAGACCAAATCCATCGGTGGAAATGGATAGTAAAAAGATGACAAGTGGAACATATCCTAAAGCAATACTGGGTATCAGCAAAGAACCTTTCATAGGACTTTGACCATCCTTTTCACCAATCATAGTCGTCTCGTCAGATTGATTCATATGAGCATATGTGCAAGAGAGTTAATTGAAATTTGGAAAATTCTAATCTTTAACAGTATCAAAGCTCATGTGTTTAGTCTAATGTAGGAACAAATTTAATCAACACGAAACCAAAGTGAGCATTATGGCTAATATTGAGATTATAGATACTGAAGGTATGAAGATGGTTAAAGTGACTCTGAATGGAGAAAGTATTCGCTCTGAATCAGGAGCATTACATTACATGCAAGGAGATATTGAGATGCAAACTAAAGCCCCGAGTGTTGGTGGATTTCTGAAATCTATGGTTTCTGGAGAAGAGATATTCAGGCCAATATACAAAGGTAGGGGAGAGGTATATTTCGGACCCCCGACATTGGGTGAATATCATATTCTAGAAATTGAGGGTGAAATGATTCTCGATCAAGGGGCCTACGTTTGTTCAGATATTGATATTGAAGTTGGTGTTTTCCGAAACAAAGGTATGGCTATGCTTGCAAGTGGAGAGGGACTTTTTCAAACATCAGTAAAAGGAAAAGGTAACGTTGTAGTAAAATCACAAGGTCCTCTGAAGATAATTCATCTAGATAACGATACTCTGACTGTAGATGGAAGTTTTGCCGTTGCAAGAGATGCATCTTTACAATTTACTACCCAAATGCTGGGCAAGGGGGCTCTTTCAAAGATTGCTGGTGGAGAAGGTTTTGTTAACGTGATTCAAGGGACTGGAAGGGTATATTTAGCACCTGTACCCAATAAGTTGATGACGATAATGAATGGAATGTATTCCTTTCAGCAATAGAAATAGTCTCTTCTGATTGAGGTATCTAGATAATTTCAAACCTATTTAATTGAGGTTTTTTTCTACATAATCAACAGCATTACGGAAGAGGATAAGTCCCTCACCTTCACCATGTTCAGTAGGTTTCAATTCCCTAGTCCATGTTGCTCCCAACCAAGTAGAATGATTTGCTTCGGGGTGAGGCATTAGACCAAACACTCGACCGGTGGGGTCACAAACCCCTGCAATATTTCTCATACTCGCATTTGGGGAAAGTGGATATTCCAATAATTCATCGGAGAAAGAGGGGTAGGGAACATTTGGGTCAACATACTTGACAACAATTTGGCCATTTGCAGCCCAATGATCTAACAAGTTTGGATCGGTTGTAACAAACTTGCCCTCGCCATGTCTAACAGGTACACGGATTCGTTCGATTCCTTTTGTCCAAACACAATGAGAATTAGTATCAAATTCTAAAGTAACCCACCTGTCCTCATAGTGACCTGAATCGTTCAATGCCAATGATGCATTTTGAGTTAGACTAATTTCATCATCCCCAGGTAAAAGTCCCATTTTTACCAATACTTGAAATCCATTACATATTCCGATAGCTAATCCACCATTTTGAATGAATTCTCGAACTTGTTCTCTCATTCCGAAACGAAGGCGATTACCCATCAATCGACCACTTCCTAGGTGATCTCCAAAGGAAAAACCTCCTGGAACGGCCATAATATGAAAATCACTCAATTTTTTCTCACCGTTTACGAATCTATTGACATGAATTCTTTCAGATTCAGCGCCCACCATATCAAAAACGGCAGCAGTTTCACGATCGCAATTTATTCCAAAACCAGTTAAAATTGCAACCTTAACTACCATTTGGGGCACCTCCATCTAGAGTTCCTTTCCAAGCAGTACGCAATTCATCAATAGATGCTGATAAAATTAGTAGTGATTTGTCCTGAATTGTCAATCTATCAGTATCATTCACAATTCCAATGCGTGTGTATGATACGTCCGTGAGTAAAGATTCAAGTTTTTCTGTATTATCTGGAGAAACACTGATCATAATTCTCCCCAGGCTTTCACCAAATAATGCGCCCCATTTGTCAAGTTCATCATCAAACCCCCTAAGAGCAGATATCTCAATATCTGCTCCTGAATCAATTCCAATACAAGATTCTGCAATTGCAACAGCAAGTCCTCCATCAGAACAATCGTGGGCACTAGCAACTAAACCTGAGTGGATGGCTTCTGTCAACGCTCTATATGCTGCAAGATTTCGTTCAGGTTCAATGGATGGTACTATTCCACCTATGCCACTTTCCCCCCCAGATTCTTCATGAAACATATAGGAAATTTCGCTAGCTCCTAATTCTTGACGAGATTCTCCAATTAGATATATGACATCATTTTTGTTTTTGAAATCTGAAGATACGGCAAAACGAACATCGGGATGGTCTCCCAATAAACTGAACAACAACGTAGGAGGAACACTAATTTTTTCTCCATCTAATGTTGCATCGTTTTTCATCGAATCTTTTCCAGATATACATGGTAAAGAATAGGCACGGCATACGTCTTCAATAGCTCTGTTTGCTCGAACCAATTGTGCTAATTTGAAACGCCCGTCTGGAGTCTTTTCACTTTCTACAGGATCTGGCCAACAAAAATTATCTAATCCAGCAATTCGATCTAAATCTACACCAACGCAGACTGCATTTCTCAATGCTTCATCAACACTTGCAGCTGCCATAGCATAAGCATCAATATCTGAATATCTAGGTACAATTCCACAAGAAATCACTGCTCCTCGTGTTTCACCTGGAATTGGAGCGATTACCGCTGCATCTCCCGGAGCATCATGATTAACTCCACCAAATGGTTTGATTACGGACTGGGCTATTACTTCATGATCATATGATCTTACCCACCATTCTTTACTAGCAATATTTGGTCTCGCCATTAGCCTGCAAAGAATGCTTCCCATTTCCTTAGCATCTGATTCTCCATCGTTGGGAAAAATAATAGGTTGATGATTTGGTGGGACCCATTCTGATTCTAATTGCAATTGAGGGCAGCCATCATGAAGAAAATCAATTGGTAAATCTGCCACTACATGTTGTCCATTTCGAACTAAAAACGAACCAGAATNTGTAAATGTTCCAACAGCAGTTGCTTCAACTTCATGTAGTTTAGCCAGNGCCTCGAACGCTTCTGCATTTTGTTCTGAAACCCCGACTGTCATCCTTTCTTGTGATTCAGAAACCAAAATTTCCCAAGGGCTCAATCCTGCTTGTTTTAGTGGCACTGCTGACAGATCTAAATCTGCTCCTCCGGTTAATTCAGCCATTTCTCCAACGCTAGAAGATAGTCCGCCAGCACCATTGTCAGTGATGACTTGGATATATCCTAAATCCCTAGCTTCCAACAACATATCCAACATTTTCTTTTGTGTAATTGGATCTCCAATCTGTACTGCACTGCTAGGACTTTCATCTGTCAATTCTAAACTAGAAAATGTTGCTCCATGTATACCATCGCTACCGACTCTCCCTCCAACCATGTAAACAAGATCTCCTGGAGAAGGGGTTTTGATATGGCTCTCTCTCCCATCAGGAAGAAATCGGGGCAATATTCCGACAGTACCACAGTAAACCAGTGGTTTTCCTATGTATCTATCATCAAAAACGATGGCTCCATTGACCGTGGGTATTCCGCTCTCATTTCCTCCTGCTCGAACTCCTGCATGAACTCCTCGCATTACTCGAGAAGGATGGAACAATCCTTCCGGTAGATGTCCGTCATAATCTGGAGGGCCAAAACAAAACACATCTGTATTTGCAATGGGTCGAGCTCCTAATCCTGTTCCTAATATGTCTCGATTCACCCCTACAATCCCAGTCATTGCCCCACCAAATGGATCTAATGCTGAGGGAGAATTATGTGTTTCAGCTTTAATACACAAACTCCAATCAGGAGTCCATTCAATTACTCCTGAATTATCGTGGAATAAAGAAAGAAGCCAATCTACTTCTTCCTGCATATCTAATGCTGGCTTCATTATGTATGTCTTGAATAAAGAATCAATTTCTGAATCTTCACCTGTCTCACGATCGATATGATGTATCTTTGCTGCGAATATTTTGTGTTTACAATGTTCTGACCAAGATTGAGCAAGGCACTCTAATTCTACATCAGTTGGTGCTCTTGGAGAAAGTCCTCTAGATTCCCTAACTGATTGGATTTCTGGATTACGGTAATGACTCTGAATTGCTTTCATCTCGTTGAGATTTAGTGCCAATAGTCCATCTTCACTAATTTTAATTAATTCTTGATCTGTCACTTCTAAATTTATTATAGATGGTGGAGTTTGCTCTAGAATAGGACGTTCCGGGAAATCCAAAGATGGCCACGGTTCATTGAGACTAGTGCGTCTATCTACTGATTTAGCAANCTCAATCAACGGATTGTGAAGTTGTCCCATTAACCATTGTAAATCTAGATCTGAAGGAACGCCCCAAAAATGGTATCCGATGGTTGTTGAAACTGCAATTTTTTCATGTGTCGGGAAGAGGGTTTGTAGTCCGTCTAATGCTGCCTGAGCACGATTATCTGTTACTCCAGGTTTAAACCCAATCAAAATTGAAATATCTGGTAAAGATGTAAATTTTGATGACTCAAGAATCGGGGAATTGATAGAAACTTCTTCTAGAACTGGATCGGAAAATAATTCTGTGGCTGCCCTATTTTTTTCATTTTCTGTAAACTGTGCTTTCACCAAATATCCAAGTGTACTTCGAACCGATCTAATTGACACTGAATGATCAGATTCTAATTGACGTCGAATAGATTCTCCTCTACTATCAATTAGGCCATCACCTACATTTGGTAGAATCTCAAAACGATGTAACTCTACCACAATGGCTCATCCTCGGCATAGTGCCTTAGCGGGCCGTCCTTCAACGATGCGGCTGGAAAATTATCTCAGAAACCCATGCCGCCCATACCGCCCATGCCACCCATGCCACCCATATCTGGCATTTCTGGACCTGAATCTGGTTTGGGTTCATCTGCAACTAAAGTCTCAGTTGTTAGCACAAGTCCGCCAATTGAGCCTGCTGATTGTAGTGCATTTCTTGTTACCTTAACAGGATCGATTACTCCGGCCTGAAGCATATCCACATACTCATTGGTTCTAGCATTATATCCGTAGGATGGTGAATCATTCGAAAGAATATTATTCACTACAACACTTCCTTCCTGTCCTGCATTTTCACTAATTTGGCGAAGTGGTGCAGAAAGAGCATCATATACAGCTCCAACACCGATTGCCCTATCTCCAGAACTTGATAATTTCAATTCCTCTAGTACACTTCGTGCCCTTAGTAATGCAACTCCTCCACCAACTACTACTCCTTCGGCCATCGCAGCACGAGTTGCATTGAGGGCATCATCAACACGAGCTTTCTTTTCTTTCATTTCTGTCTCTGTAGCAGCACCTATACGAAGAACGGCGACTCCACCAGTCATTTTACCAATCCTCTTTTGCATCTTTTCACTATCCCAATTTGATGTTGCAGTCTTCTCTTGACTCCGTAGAAGGCTTACTCGCTCTTCAATTGCTGATGATTCTCCTTCACCGCCAACAAATGTTGTTTTATTTTTCCCGAGGATTACCTTTTCAGCCCCGCCCAATGACATGGGTCCTTGTGCCTTCACATCCGCACTACGATCCTTGGCTAAAACTTGGGCACCAGTAAGGATGGCAATGTCCTCCAATATCTCTCCCTGTTCATCACCAAATCCAGGTGCTTTGATTGCTGCTGCTTTGACAATCTTACTTGCCACATTAAGGACTAAGGTTGCCAATGCTTCTCCTTCAATATCCTTAGCAATAATCAACAATGGACGTTTTTGTTGCATACTGGCTTCAAGACTTGGTAACAAATCTTGAGCACTGTTGATTGTTTGATCTGTAATAAGAATCATTGGATTTTCCAATACTGCCTCTTTACGCTCTCTGTCAGTGATGAAGTATGGAGAGATGTATCCTTTGTCAACCTCCATTCCTTCAACTACCTTCAAGTCAGTCTCTGCTGATTTTGCTTCCTCTACAGTTATGACGCCATCTTGTCCAACTGCTTCTACTGCTTGAGCAATTAATTCTCCAATATCTGAATCATTATTTGCAGCAATAGTTGCTACCTGATGAATTGTACTCGATTCTTCTACAGGTACTGCCATTTCCTTGAGGCATTCGACAACCGCTAAAATTGCTTCATCAAAACCTGCTTTCAGTTCAACGGGGCTAGCTCCAGCAGTAACATTTCTCAGTCCAGTATGACACAATGCCTGTGCTAAAATAGATGCTGTAGATGTACCATCGCCCGCATTATCTTGAGTCTTGCTTGCAACTTCCTGAACTAATTTTGCACCCATATTCGCAAAAGGATCAGAGAGTTCGATATCTTTGGCGATTGTTACTCCATCGTTAATAATCGTAGGACTTCCCCATGATTTTTCTAAAACAACAGTTCGAGCAGCGGGGCCAAGGGTGACCTTTACTGCATTAGCAACAGCATCAATTCCTTCCAATAATTTTCTTCGTGCGTCTTCACCATACAACATTTGTTTTGCCATTATATCACATCCTTAATCGTTAACCTTTGCTTGAAGATCTTCTGATTTCATAAGTAAATATTCTAATCCTAGCCATTCGATTTTAGTNCCACTATACTGCCTGTAGATTACNCGATCNCCGGCGGCAATAATGGATGATGCATCCGGTCCTACTGCGACCACAAGACCTACAGTCATTTTTTCTCTTGCTTCTTCTGGTAGTAACAATCCTGATTGTGTCTTCTCCGGAGCGGCCTCCATTTGTACAAGTACCATTTCTCCTAGTGGTTCAATTCCTATGCTCATTCTATCACCTTCGGCTATACAACCTGAGGTTGTCTAATCGGCCATCTTTCTTAAACCTAACACCGATTGTAGATGTTGGCCGGTGAATGAGTTTGGATTCTCCGAAATCGATTCAGGAGTGCCTTCTGCTACAATATTTCCACCTCCATCGCCCCCATCTGGACCTAAGTCGATAACCCAGTCTGATGATTTTACAACATCTAAATTATGTTCTATTACAACTACTGTATGACCGTTATCTCTGAGACGTGTCAGAACTCTAACGAGTTGGTGGACGTCGGACATTGCAAGTCCTGTTGTCGGTTCATCCAAAATATACAGTGTGTGTTTTCTAGCAGGGCGATGTAGTTCTGTTGCTAATTTTACTCGTTGAGCTTCACCGCCGGATAATGTCGTAGCAGGTTGCCCTAAACGGATATAACCTAAACCAACATCCACTAAAGTCTGTAGAATTCTGAATATTTTTGGTTGATTCTCAAAAAATATTGCCGCATCTTCAATTGTCATTTCGAGTACATCATGGATACTGTGTCCTTTCCAAAGGACTTCTTGTGTTTCACGATTGTACCTAGTACCTTTACAGTTATCACATTCGATCCAAACATCTGGAAGAAAATTCATCTCTAATTTTATCGAGCCTGCGCCTTTACAGGCCTCACATCGACCTCCCCGTACATTGAAAGAGAATGTACCAGGAGTGTATCCTCTTTCCTTTGAAAGAGGAACTTGGGAAAATAATGAGCGAATGTGATCGAATGCTCCAGTGTAAGTTGCAGCATTTGAACGAGGAGTTCTCCCAATTGGACTCTGATCAATGACTATTGTTTTGTCAATCGTTTCAATCCCCTCGATTGAGCTATGGTGACCAGGTGTTGAATCAGAATTGTGCAATTTTCTCAATAAAGCCGGTGCTAAAATTCCTGTGACTAGAGACGATTTGCCAGAGCCCGAAACACCTGTTATTGAAATGAAACATTTCAATGGAAGTTTTACATCGATTTGTTGTAAATTGTTGTGTGCAGCGGACTTGATAATTAACCAATCTCCATTAGGCTCTTTTCGTTTTTCAGGAATTGGAATTTTCATTCTTCCTGAAAGATATTGTCCAGTTAGACTTTCTTCACTGGAAAGGAGATTTTCTAAAGTACCATTCGAGACTACTGTTCCTCCTTGTCTGCCCGCTCCTGGGCCTAAATCAACTATCCAGTCTGCTTGTCTTAATGTCTCTTCATCATGTTCGACGACAAGAAGGGTGTTTCCAATCTCTGTTAACTCTCTTAGAGTTGCAAGTAACCTAGAATTATCTCTTGGATGTAATCCTATACTCGGTTCATCGAGAACATACATTACACCTGTCAACCTAGTACCTATTTGACTGGCTAAACGTATTCGTTGACTTTCACCACCAGAAAGTGTACTTGCTCTTCGATCAAGGGTGAGATAATCTAACCCAACTAATGCTAAAAATCGTAATCTATTTTCTATTTCTTTAATCACTTCTCGACCGATATACAAATCACGTTCAGTCAGGGTTGTTACAGATTCTAATACAGGCCCTGTAGGAACTTCTCGTTCTAATTCAGCCCAAACTGGATCGATAATTTCTGAACGCCAACGTTGAACAGTAGCTAAGGACTCTAAAACAGAACAGGATGATAGTTCTGGTAAAGTAATATTTCCAACCGTTACAATTGAGACGGCTCGATTTAATTTTTGACCATTGCAATCGATGCATGGTTCATCAGTCATGTATGATGCTAATTTCGATCTTGTACGTTCAGATGAGGTATCAGTTAGTTGTCTCTTGAGACGAGGAAGAACTCCTTCCCATGGTTTTCGACTTTGATATACTGATCCGCTTTCCGATTCGAATCTGAAATTAATTTCGGTTGATCCTGTGCCGTTCAACAAGATATCTTGCGCATCATCATCGAGGTCACCAAAAGGAATGGAAGGATCTATTCCATAGTGAGTGCAAACTTGCTCCATATGTCTTCTGTACCAATTTGAATGCATGGAAAGACGGAATGGGATTACGAAATTTTGTTCAACGGAAAGTGTGGAGTCGATTAACAAATCAATACTAAAAGTACGTTGTACTCCTAATCCTTGACAGGTTGGACACGCACCTAGAGGATTATTGAAAGAAAATATCCTCGGAGACATTTCTGGTAAAAACGAACCGTGAGTTGGGCATGCAAATTCTTCTGAGTATGGAATAATAGTACCAACTATCACGTTTCTAGAATGAGTGCTTTCAACGTCAATGTCTTTTTTTGGCTCTTCTAGTGATTCAATAGCAATTGCACCAGCGCCCAAACGTAAGCCTGTTTCGACTGATTCCGTCAGTCTCTGACGATTTGTGCGGGTTAGTCTCATTCGGTCAATACGGACATCAATATTGTGACGAAGGTTTTTTTCTAATGTGGGAGCATTGTCAAATTCAGCATCACGGCCATTGATTTTTCCGTTAGTGAATCCCTGCTCAACCAATACACGGAATAAGTCAGCATGGGTTCCTTTCCTATCTCTGATTACAGGAGCCCATACTGAAATAGCATGCCCTTCAAAATTCCACATTACATCATCAACTATCTCTTGAACTGTTCGTGTGGCAACCTCTATTCCACATTTAGGGCAGTGTGGTTTCCCTATACGAGCCCAAAGTAAACGGAGATAATCCATAATCTCAGTAACTGTTGCAACAGTAGATCTGGGATTGTGAGACCCTTGTTTTTGATCAATACTTATTGCAGGTGAAAGGCCATCAATACTGTCGCAATCTGGTTTTTTCATTTGGCCTAAGAATTGTCTAGCATACGAGCTCAAACTCTCAACATATCTACGTTGACCTTCTGCGTATAATGTATCAAATGCGAGACTAGATTTTCCAGAACCTGATACCCCTGATACAACAACAAAACAATCTCTAGGTATGTCCACATCAACGTCTTTCAGGTTGTGGGTTCTGGCCCCTTTTACCCGTATCCAATCACGATGATTGGTATGACGGTCAACTGTCATGTCGACGATTAAATGACCCGCCGTTATTCAACTGATGTGTATAATCGTAAATACGTCAGGTCAAATTTTCATTTGAATTACTAGTAGAATCTAATTTACAAGTATTTACTCCAAACATAGGATAAAATGGACAATATCCCATCAGCGATGTAACTGTCAAGAAAATTGCAAGTCCTAGAGCAAATATTTCTATGATTAGTTCCGCAGCACCAAAAATCCCTGATAATTCTCCAAAAGCAATGGATGTGCCGGCTGTGCCTCTAATGACACGATCTAACCTGCCCACGTTTGCCATGAGTTTACTTATTCTCGTCAGAATATAACATGTCGTTCAGATTCAACGTATGAAATGATGGTGTGTTTGAAGAAAAGATTTGAGAAGTAGAGCAAGAGGAGAGATATGATGGCAGAAGAGGTATGGGGTCTGAGGTGGAGTTCCGTCAAAGATAATTTTTCTAGACGATATATGCAGACAGCCGCTGAAAAGAAAACCCTAATTTGTTTTGCTGCAGACTTACAAACGGTTGCTGCTGTACGTGACACCGTTGAATCTATTGGCCCATATATCGCGTGTCTGAAACTGCATGTAGATATCGTAGAAGATTGGACACATGATGGATGGATGGATGTATGCGAATTGGCTAGGGAATTGGATGTATTAATTTGGGAAGATCGTAAATTTGCCGATATTGGTCGTGTTAGTCGGCAGCAGATGGGNGGTGTAGTTGATATTCGTTCATGGGCAGATATTGTAACTGCACACTTAATTTCGGGCCCCGATATAGTGGACGGTCTACTGGATGGATGGAAAGATGTTGGGAGAGAGGGGGGTATTCTTCTCTTGGCTCAAATGTCTAGTAGAGGAAATCTTTTGCTTCCAAATTATACAAAAGAAGTTGTGGAACGGGGTAGAGAAATGGATGGNGTCTTGGGATTCATTGGAAATGGCTCAAATCCAGATGATGTCAAATCGTTGAGAGAATTAGTGGGTGAAGGAAAAATGATCTGGACACCTGGAATCAACATGAATACAGGAGAGGGGGTTGCAGGACAACAATATGGGCATCCTAAACAAGCCGTGTTGGCCGGAGCTGATTGTTTGATAGTAGGTTCAGGGATTCACAAAAGTAACAATCCTATTGAGGCGGCAAAAGAGTATGCTCNTGTTTCATGGGATGCCTTGCAAATGAGATAGGTGAAATATGAGTTCAGCACANCTAGTTGGATGGATTTTTGCGATANTGTTTATCGGTTTTTTTTTCCTAAGTTTATTGTGGCTGCGAGGAAGGATGATTACCTTAGATAGAATGTTAGATGAAGGNGATATTGAGTTGTTAANTAAAGCAGGNATAAAGACAGAGATTCTCAATCATGCTCCTGTTGGAAGTCAAATACTTCCATACACCCCATATGTTGCTTCTGATATAATCAGAAATGAAGCAGAGGATTGAACTTTTGACCATGAATGATCTTGATTGATGTGAACAGAAATATATCAACAAAAAATACGACNGTGTGCTATGTCGCTCCTTCCTTACCATCTGGAAGAACTTTGCAGGTGGTTGACTAATAGTCGTGAAATTACAAAACCAAGCACGGACTGGCAAAAGGTCTGACCGATGNGTACGACTCAGGTTCCGAGAGTGGCCCTCAGAAAGAGCNACATCGAGCGTTTGTGGTTGAAAGCATAGAAATACNCAACCTGCNTGAGCGCTACATGGCTCGGAATTGGAACAAGATTTGGCGTAACGTGCACCTGACCCTGGGGTTGGTCCTGGTGGCCTACCATGCCCGCATCGCTTGGTATCACAACGGATTCGTGAACAGCGTTTGGTCAGCCGATATCGACAAATTTGTGTCGACAACCTTCATTTTCTTCGTCATGTGGACGGGGCTGGCGAAATGGCCCATCTACCCGTTGTACAAGAAACGACAGAACCGCAAGAAGCGGGAGGCGAAAGCCGCTGCAGCAACCGAATGAATGACCCATCGGCACGTCGTGCAGCCTCATCCTCGCGCTTCGGCGTGGAACAGGGGTATATGAGCGGTGAATCCAGCCGTAAATTATGGACCTGCCCGAACACCTAGGTGAGCGGTGCAANTGGCACACTGAAGACCGAACGCCCGTGGGTGAAGGACCTGTTGTGGTGTGGTTGAAATCGACTTTCAGAACACATGAAAATCCAGTTATNGATGTTGGTCGGATATTATCTGGATTCCATAACCGAGAATTGTTGATCTATCACGGTGTTGATGAACGGTACCCAAATGCGTCACTGAGACATCATAACATGATTCTTGATGCAGCTGTTGACATGCATGATGGATGTAACATCTTGAATCTAAAATATGTCTTACATGTAGCACGTGATGGTGCTCGTGAACCTGTGATGAAAAAATTATCAGAAATCGCATCGATTATTGTTACAGATATGATTCCGCTTCCACCATGGTCCACTTGGGTACGAACTATCGCTGAGTCGGGTCTGTTACCGGTTGTCGAAGTGGATGCGCATTGTGTAGTGCCAATGCCATTATTTGGGAAGTCTGTAGAAAGGCCGTATCAATACAGAAATGCAACTAAGAAGTTACGGATAGGCCGTGTTCAGAGAGAATGGCCGAATTGTGAGGTAAGGGCTGAGCCCTATCTAGGCACACTTCCATTTATTCCAATAAATATTGATGAAGAAATTAGAAAAAAGGAAGATCGGTGGAATATTCTAAAAAAATGTAAAATTGACCCGACTGTCCATCCTGTTTGGCATGAACGTGGTGGAGAAAAAACTGCACTAACAAGATGGCGAGATTTTCTCGATAAAGGTATAGGTGGATACGCTAGAAGAAGAAATAATGCCGCTGATTCCAAAGGAGTTTCCCGATTATCTCATGCTTTTCACTATGGCGCCCTCTCTCCAATGAAAGTTGCAAGGGAGGCGTCACGAGTCAATTCAAAATCTGCGGAAAAATATCTAGATGAGTTGTTGATTTTTCGAGAACATGCATGGCACCATGCTGCGTCGCTAGAGTATCCTTCGTCATACGAAAATCTACCTAAATGGGCACGTTCATCTTGGAAAGAAACTCAATCCGACCCCCGTCATATACTGATAGAAAAGGAAGATCTAGAGAATAGTAAATCTCCAAGTCATCTATGGAATCTTTCTCAAACCTCACTCAGACATCATGGTGAGTTACACAATAATCTGCGAATGACTTGGGGGAAGGCATTCCCATTGTGGACAAAAGATGCTGAAATTTCAATGTCATGGTGTCTAGATATGAATGATAAATACGCTCTAGATGGGAGAGATCCTTCCTCAATTGCTGGTGTTCAATGGTGTCATGGATTGTTCGATCGTCCGTTTAACCCCAGTGTACCTATATTGGGTGTGATACGTCAGAGAGATTTGCAAGCGCATGAATCTAGACTGGATATGCAGGCGTATGAAGCCCATGTTAGGAGACCTGTAATTGATGTTCAAAATCCAATATTCATCATAGGAGCAGGATATGCTGGTGCTATGGCAGCGAGATGTCTTACAAATCATGGAATTGAAGTTGTGGTTATCGACAAGGGCAGTAAAGTTGGTGGCAGGGCATCCGCACGATCTTTAGAGAAGGAGCATCTTACACATGGGACGGCGATTGCTGATGCCGTGCCAGCATGGCTGAATTNTACATTAGAATCGATTTTTTCTAAAGAGAGGATCAAACGAAGTGGTGACCNACTGATTATTGACCGAGGGCCCGTGATTATTGAACATCTTTTGAGAGACATCCAAGTATATTGTGAAACGAAAATAGTTAGTGTAGAATCATCTAACGATGAAATTGTGTTACAATCTGACAAAGGAAAGCGGTGGAGTGCAAGTGGTGTAATACTAACTACACCCTTGCCTCAATCCGCTGATATACTGGGCGAAATGGCACCAGATGGCTGGAGAGATGGTAACTATGAGTCGATTTGGAGTGTGTTGTTTAGCAATGATTCAGTAATACCTCGTAGTGTTATCAAAGCTGCTCAAAATGCTGGCCTAGTAGCTGTGTGTGGTAGCGACAATCCATCACGTAGTCTGGTTCTTCACTCTAATTCTGAATGGTCAAAAAAACATCTAGAAAAATCTCGTTCTGAAATTGTAGAATTGATATTAGACCAATGTCGTAGATTTGCTGATAATGATGCCTTGAAATGGTTAGAGTCNTCAAATTNTCAGGGGCACAGATGGCGTTTTGCGAGAGCGATTCGGNCTGGAACGGAGATTAATATTCCACGNATTGTGATGGCNGGAGATGCATGGGGTAAACCAGTGGGNACTGTNGGNGGGGCAATTTCATCGGGAGCATGGGCTGCAGCAGAATTAGTCTTCTATCTAAGCAATTTTTCCAAGAGAGGGTCAGATATTCAATCATCGTTATTAGATAAATGGTGATTTTTTAATTGTGAATTATTGTATAAAATTCATCTAGTCGTTGATTGAACTTCTCCTCAGTCAAGTCTAGTAATGATTCGGTTCCGAATGATTCTAGTGTGAATGATGCTGTTACTGTTGCTGCCTCCAGTGCTTGACGTAATTCGTGTTTCTGTATAGGGCCTGCTCCCTTTGCTAAATATGAGGCTAAAGTACCTGCAAAAGTATCCCCACAACCTGTTGGATCGACTATTTTTGACGTAGGAAATGCCGGTATGGAAATTACACCATCTGGGTGGAGTGCGAGTACCCCGTGTTCTCCTTTTTTTACTACCAAATATGTTGAACCTATTTTCTCACGGACGAAATGGGTTGCTCTGATGAGGTTATCATCATCGGCCAACATTCGTACCTCTCCATCATTAATGATTACAAGATCGACTTTCTTCATTACAGAAAGAAGTTCATCTTTAGCTATTTGAATCCAGAGATTCATTGAATCTAACATCGAAAGACGAGAAGGTGGGGATTGATCTAATACATTTTTTTGAATAAACGGATGTAAATTCGCACAGAATGTGATGGTGGGTGACTTCCAATTTTCTGGCACTTTGGGCTCAAAATGTTCGAATACGTTCAGATGAGTTTCATGTGTTTCTGCTTCTCCCATCGAACCATGATATGAACCAGTCCAACGAAATGTTTCTCCTTGTACTACTTCTAGTCCACTCAAATCTAATCCGGTGTTTTTGAGTAGTTCTCTATCTTCAAGTAAAAAATCATCACCCACGACGCCAACAATACCCACCGAACCACCATTAGAAATTCTACTATGAAATGCAGCGGCTAGACCGCCGTATGTTGCCGAACCGCCAAGTTCATTTTCTACAGAACCTGCAGGAGAGGTGACTGTGTCATATGCTAGACTGCCTACAATCAATACACTTTCATCCAATATTTTCAACCGCCTGAAGAAGTGTATCTGGTGATAAAAATAATACTATTGCAATGCTTACTATAGACGCAATTATTCCTAAAATTAGAGTGGTTCTAAGTATCTTAAAACGCCTTCTTTTTTTTCCTGTACTTGACTGAACTGGATTGATTGGCATCAGCGGTTCCGGGGGTGGAGGAAGGTCTTCGGGGATGGGAAGGGGAGGTAATGATTCAACAGATACCACCTCATCACCATCAATTGTGCGAACGTCTGGATATAGGTCATCTAAATCTGATACTCCTGGGGCAGCAGGTATATCTCCCATTATTTGAGGCCAGGCTTCNTCTAAATCTGACATAGTAAATGGCATNTCTAAAATTGCTACTGCTCCAGCACTGAATGCGACATCCTCTGCTGTTTTCCGNCTGATTCTAGAACATACGTANACTAATCGTGCATTATCATCTGCTTCTCGAATTTCTAAACCAACTAAATGACCATTCAATGGACCTGCCACATCCAATGAAAGGAAAACAATGGGAGAGGAGGTTTTGCTCATTTTTACATAAGCATCTACAGCACGATCTCCGTTGGGCTCATTCTCTATGTCATGGCCCCTTCTTCTGAGTAAATCATTGATACGACGGTGTGCGTTTCTCTCGTTAATCACAACAAGAGTGGATAGGGTGGCGTCATCCGTCATGATGTGAAGGAGTCGGTTCGTCCACATGAAGGACGCGGTTCATTCTTCTTCCTGAGAGTTGTCACTATGAATCACTTCAGTAGGGGCAGAAGATGGGTCGGTGTATGTTTTCTTCAACTCTTCTTGTCTTGCCATTTCAGCTTCAATTAATTTTTGTTGTTCTGGTGCTTTAACGAAAATCATTCTGAGTTCTGAAAGGGTTCCCTTGAGTAATGTATCTTCCATTGATGAAAGATTTCCTGTTGTCTTTGATTGTACTGCTTCTATAGCGTCGATGGCGGCTTTGGCTTCTCCAAGATTAAAGTGTATCATTCCTTCATAATCTGGGATTGCGCCCATATTCATCAGTGCAGAACGCTGTAACATTTGAATTACAGAAAACAATCGTTCAGAGTATTGATCTGAAAACATATCTGATGGGTTATTCATTGAAACATCTCCTCAAGTAACCA
>NZTS01000012.1 GCA_002697105.1 Methanobacteriota archaeon
TGGCACATCTGGACAAGTAGACTTCCCCATCGGAATTAAATTCCGAGATTAATTGGGAACCACATGAGCGGAGGTGGACACAGGGCTTCACCAATTGGCCTAGTCTGTATTCTGTTGAGCTTCAGTCTAGTAGGATGTGTATCAGATACACAACCAACAGAAGGGTTCGAATTAATTGTTGATTTTGAAAATACGAGTGGCACGATTGTTCATTCATATGTCGACGGAGATCTCGTTTCTACGTCTAATGTGTTTCTTGATTTTGATTTTTCAAATACGGTATCATCCATCCAATTGATAGAATTTGGAATCCAATTAGTGCATAATGGGGATACAACTTCTGTTAACCCGGATTTAACTTCTCAAATTTCAATTGAGTTCACCCATCATGGAATTTATGAGATTATAGCATACGCAATCGGTGANAATGGTCANGAAGAAAGNAAATCGNTTATTGTTCGAATTGAAAATGAAATCAATTGGTTAGAATCCAATACGTATAANCCTAAACCAATAACAATTAATCCAATTCCNAATCCTCTTGGTATTTTCCCGGCATCAATAATCATCGATTCAACCATAGAAAATCCAGTGTTAATNGAAAATATTGGGGGAGGTCGTGAGGTTGAAGTCACTTGGAGTTTATTTGATCAGCAAGAAGATGCGTGCCAAACCAAAAATGACATCATCTATGAAGGAGAAGAAGTTAATTGGAATACTATTCATTTCAATACATATGAACTCCATGATTTAACCATTAGTTATGATGAAGGTCAGGATTACATCAACATCGATCATACGATTTTGATTCAATACAGTGCGATTGAATCATCTCCTACAGTTTGAAGATTTTATCCATATACTACAGGAATATGTAGACAATCACCGATTAAAGCTGCTCTCATGGCAAGATGTAAGTGAACTTGGTCGACAAATCCAGAAACACCTCCAACATATTGACCGTAGTTATCAAAGCCCTCACCAACACTTTGATTGATGATTTGAGAGCAACCGCCTTGGTAGAAAACTGGAACAGGACGATTTGTATGACTTTGACTACCATACGGATCAGATTTGCTAGGTCCCCAATAATGGCCCATATGCTCTATATCTCCACCCATTGCTAAATCAAGGGCACTATTTGATCGAATAAGATTAGGAAAATCATCTGTCAATGTGAGATAGTGGTCATGATCAGCAGTTACTACTAGCATATTTCTTTCCCATCCTCCATTTTCACCAATCCATTTAATCACATTTTCAACGGCTTTATCGAAGTCATTTACTGCTCCTATCAGGGCATCAATATTGTTAGAATGACCAGCCCAATCAATGTCCCCTGATTCTATAGTAGCAAAAAAGCCTTGATTGTCTTCATCACAGGCATCAAGAATAGCATCAGTCATATCGGCAAGTGAAGGATTTTCATCTATTTCTTTGGCAATATATTCCTCTTTGGTCATTGGACCATAATCTCTTGAACGGTCGCTCGGAGGCCCATTTTTTAGATTTAGACCCCATCCACTTTGTTCGAAGGAACCATTTGCCCCGGAGTAAGGGAGATTTGCCTGTCCAATACTTCCGTAAAGGCCCAGAATTCTAGCATCTGTTTCTGAGTCATGAGATTGTGCTGCAGATTTCAGTAGATCAGAAGCTCCTGGACTATTGAGTAACAGGGTATGGTTTTCATTCGATTCAAAGGAATCAAGGTATGATGAGTGGACATAATGATCACCAACGTGTGTATTTGGGTTTCCAGTACCCAGCATGATGTCGAGTCCGTTTGCTTGGTTGAACCAGGAAAGAATGTCATCTCCTGCTCTAGATGATGATATTGAATCCCAATGTAAGCGATCACGACTGTTGACTTTAGCATACGTAGAGGCAGGTGTTGCGTGAGTAATTGGAACATTAGATGCAACTCCCAAACACATTCCATTATCAGATGCTACGTTGGTAAGACTGCTTCTAGGACGTTCGTACAGCCCTACACCTACAGCACCTTTGAAGGTCTTAACACCGGTCATTAATGTGGTAGCAGTTTGGGCACTATCAGGGTCATCTTCTGTGATATACATTGGGTCAAACGAAGTACTTCCGTTGTTCGAAAAATATCTCGAGTCCCAAGGTGTTGTACCTCCTAATTCAATGTTGTATCTAACAAGATTGTTTCTAGGATCGAACTCTATATCTCTGTAATCTTCGCTAGCTGTCGGGACGTTGCTACCTGTATCTTCTCGCAAACTGTTTCGAGTTGAACCATCAACGATGGTTGAGTAGGTTGTTACACTTTGGAATCCTGATAGTTCTTGCATAGCAAGACCACTGCCTTTTCCTTCAGTGTAGAAATCAGAGAGTAAATTCCCTTGGTTTCCTTCCATTACTTGATTGTAAATTGCAGCCATACGGACCATTTCCCACCCCATTCCATCTCCAATCATTAATATCACATTTTTACTAAAATTACAACTTCCATCGTCCTCAGTAGCATTTACGTCGAAATTTCTAGCGTTAATGTCCGTACATCCTTCTGATGCAGAAGGCTCCAATTCCTCGGGTTCAACAGTAGTTGATGCATTTTCTGAAAAACAAGTCCCATCGTTCTCGGTCGCATTAGGATCAAAATTCGAAGCTGTAGAATCAGTACATCCAGGTTTCGGAATTGTAGGAGTCACCTCTTCGTTAATACATCCTGCCATTGGACCAAGCATCATCAATACCAGAATCAACGCGATACTGCGACCCATGATTTGNAATTATAGAATCACAGAATTTAGATTATGTGTCAAGGGGAACAGTCAAGTTCGTTCTTTTACACGGCGGTTCATGGATCTGAGTACAGATGAGGCGTTGAAAAGAGCAAAACTGAATCTTTCAGATAGAGATCAAAAAGGAATCACTCGAAAAGAATTGAAATCATCCTCAGATGAAAAGTCGTTGGAATGGGCATATTACCTTCCCAACAAAAAACGATTACAAAACGAGAAAAGAATTGCTGAATGTAATTCATTAGCAATTCCTCCCGCGTGGAAAGATGTCTGGATTTGTCCTGATGACAGAGGACATATACAGGCAACAGGTGTTGATGATAAAGGCCGATTACAATATAGATATCATCCCGATTGGATTGAAATCAAAGCAATCATGAAATTTGATGGAATATCTGGGTTTGCTGAGATATTACCTAGTTTGAGATCACAAATAAATAAAGATCTAAAATCTAAAGATATGACATTAGAAAAAGTCAGTGCTCTAGTGGTTCGATTAATGGATCTTTATCATATCCGAGTAGGCAGTGATGAATATGCTAAATCCAATGATTCGTATGGATTAACTACTTTGAAAGAAGGGCATTTCAAACGTATCACTGGAAAGAANGCAGAGGGAAAACACGATGCAGTCTTTTCATTTACAGGAAAATCTGGAAAGGATTGGAATATCACCATCGAAGATGATGACTTAGTTCAGATGATTCTTGATACAAAGAAACTTGGCGATGAACATAAGGATCAAGATTTATTTTATTATCACAACTTAGAAACAGATAATCACAATGATTTGAAAGCAGAACATATTAACTCGTATATTCGAGAAGTTACTGGAGAATCATTTACTGCCAAAGACTTCCGAACATGGGCTGCTACATGGAAATGTGGTTCAAGACTCGCCAAGGTGTCTGCAGGAATTTCCGGAGATGAATTGAAATCGTGGTTAGAGGATTTAAGCCAAATTGAAGGGATTGAAAAATTAATTTCTGAAGATGAAAAAATTCCGATTGAAACAGATACAGAACGAAATAAAGCAATGTTAGCAGTAATTGATACCGTAGCTGCAGATTTAGGAAATACTAGAGCAGTTTGTCGTTCATCGTATATACATCCATTTTTTATGGATTCATTCTTAGACGGTTCACTTCAATCCAAATGGACCGAAGCAAAAAAGAAGGGTAAAATCAAGGGGATGGAAATAGATGAAGCAACAACTCTTCATGCTTTACAGGGTTGAATACACGAAAGGGGTATAATCCTCGCTTGGTAAGTATATACCATGGGAGAGCGAATTGAACGAGATACAATGGGAGAATTGAGCGTTCCAGACGATCGTTATTGGGGTGCACAAACAGCACGCTCGTTAATGAATTTCGATATTGGTAATGATTTGATGCCTCGCGAAGTTATCCGTGCTTTTGGCATATTGAAGAAAGCCGCTGCGAGAACCAACAAGGATTTGGGGACCCTAGATTCAAGTCTAGCGGATCTAATTATTTCAGCAGCATCAGAAGTAGTTTCAGGAGATTTGGATAACCATTTCCCTCTCAGCGTTTGGCAGACAGGATCTGGAACCCAATCAAACATGAATGCAAATGAAGTAATTGCAAATCGTGCAATCGAGATGGCAGGAGGAGTTTTAGGAAGCAAAACTCCAATTCATCCAAATGATCATGTCAATAAGGCTCAATCTAGTAATGATACATTTCCAACTGCGATGCATATTTCTGCTGCTGAAACAATACATCACCATGTTTTGCCTTCTGTCAGAGAGCTACGAGATGCATTGTCTAAAAANGCAGAGGAATGGCAAGATATTGTCAAGATAGGGCGCACTCATTTGATGGATGCAGTACCTCTTACATTGGGGCAAGAAGTAGGCGGATGGGTTGCTCAATTGGATGCTTCAATCAGCAGAGTAGAATCAGCATTGGAAGATTTATTCGAAGTTGCATTGGGTGGGACTGCTGTTGGAACCGGTCTAAACACTCATCCCGAATTTGCTGAAAGAGTAGCTGCTGATATTGCTTCTCAAACTGATTTACCTTTCCGTTCAGCATCAAACAAATTTGCCCAACTTGCTGCACATGATTCTATTGTAGCAATGAGTGGTGCCCTAAGTGTATTAGCAGTTTCATTGATGAAAATTGCAAATGACGTACGATGGCTTGGGTCAGGGCCTCGTAGTGGCCTTGGTGAATTGGAGCTACCAGCGAATGAACCTGGTTCGTCAATAATGCCTGGTAAGGTCAACCCAACACAATGTGAAGCNCTAACAATGGTTTGCGCTCAAGTGATGGGAAATCATACTGCAATTACGGTTGGTGGATCACAAGGTAATTTTGAACTCAATGTGTTCAAACCTATGATGATCTATAATCTCCTACATTCAGCAACCTTGCTTACAGATTCTTGCCGTTCATTTAGGGAGAAATGTATCGAAGGTCTTCAGCCAAACCGAGAAAATATTAGCGAGCATCTAGACAATTCTTTGATGCTTGTAACTGCATTAAACAACCATATTGGTTATGATGCTGCAGCTAAAATTGCTAAAAATGCTCATGAAAATGGATTAACATTGAAAGAAAGTGCCCTTCAACTTGGATTACTGACTAGTAAGCAATTCGATGAATGGGTTCGTCCTGAAGATATGACTGGACCCAAGTGAAAATNATTTACAAACGGATATTATCCAATGAATGAGAAAAGAGCATTTCGGCATGAAAATGACCGTAATGATTGATTAGCAGAAGGTATGGGATTCGCATCGTCCAATGAGGACAGGTGGGAGCGAGCAGAGGGGGTTCTGCTTGGGGGCTTCGCCCCCTCTGCTCAACTCCGCGGTGACAATCTTTCTTCTCAGGTTGGTTGCCCTTCCTTTGATTCCAGTTTGTCTTTCCGGTTGACTCAAAATCCACGCAAGCGCTTTTTTTTTGTCTCCCACATTTGTTCCCGTTGAGTCGCCTCTCTGTTCACTTTTGCATACCGGATTTGGACCAAGCCGTCTTCGCACTAGGCGTTTTTTGCGTTCTCCTCGTTCAGCCTAAGCTTCCCGATTTGTTCCAGCATTGATTGCTCTTTGCTGTTGTGTCCAGGTCTCTCTGGAGATCGACCTTTTTTTTCCAGTTGACTCAAAATCCACGCAAGCGCTTTTTTTTTGTCTCCCACATTTGTTCCCNTTGAGTCGCCTCTCTGTTCACTCCTGCATACTGGATTTGGTACGAGCCGTTTTCGCACTAGGCGTTTTTTGCGTTCTCCTCGTTCAGCCTAAGCTTCCCGATTTGTTCCAGCATTGATTGCTCTTTGCTGTCGTATCCAGGTCTCTCATGTTGATCGACCTTTTCCGTCCACTTGTTTGACCAAGTGTCGGAACCACTCAGGTTTGTAGTTCCGGACCGGAGTCCCCGCAATGAATTGCTTCATCACGCCACTCCCCCGGAGCGGTAACTTNAGATAAATCTCGGTAGTCTAAAAACATTTGCACAAAAAAGGCTATTTCCAACAGAAAATAACCCCTATCGACCCTGTTTTCCACTGGAAATTGTGTTATTTTTTATTCCCTTAACTTTCTCAACCGTTCTCTCATATCTAAACGATGGCCTTCTCCTTCATCAATAGGTTGTTCTTCATTCTCAATCCTTCTTTTCAGCATATTTTCTTCAATTGAAATTACCCTTCCATCATCCAATCCTACGACAGTCATACCATCTGCATTTGCAATATCCCTGATTCGTGAATTTACAAGAATTTTTAATTTAATTTTAGAAATTCCAACGCTCCGATTTGTATCAATGAGAAATGCACCATTCATGGTTGATGTTATTGTCCAGAAATTAGCATATCCGTCGGTTGATACGCCATCAATCAGATTCAGGAACTCAGGCTCTCCTTCTGACCCTGATATTTCCACAGACTCTGTCACCTTTCCTTTCATATCAACACACAAAATTTCTTTATTTTCTAAAAATAAGAAAATATTTTCATCATTGCTGGCTAGATCAATAATTGCAGAATCATTCTCTTTACTTAATTCAAAATTATTGAGTTCACCATTTTCATTTATTTGCGTAATCATTCCATTAGAATGACCGATGAAAAATGGTAAAACATTAGACCCACATAATACTGGAGAATCATGAACTATCTTATGGCTTACAGTGAACTTTCCATTCTTTTCAATTAATTCTAGGACACCTGCTCTTGGTCTACCTAGTCCAAAGAAAGCATGGCCTTCTCTAACTGCATGTATTGACCATGGTCTTTCGTCTAAGATGTGTTTTTCGATTATATTCCCTGAATCAATTAAACTGATTGCAGACTCCATGAAATCGTTGAGTTCTATATCATATACAGATGATACAATCCATGCTCTATGTTCACCATCCAGCTCAATTAAATCAGTTGACCCATCAAATTCAATTTTCCATTTAATTGAACCATTTTCGTAATCAATCCCTATCGCTTCTCTACCTGCAATACACCAGAGCATCTTTTCATCTTTAGAAAGCCGAATTCCAGAAACACGATCACCTAGATCTGCTTCCCAGCAAACATCACCATCTCTAGACCAACAAACCATTGTTCCATTCCAATCTCCTCCAATGATTTTCTTATCATCAATATAGACTGTAGAAATGCTATTTTCCAGGGATCTTTCCATCCAAGCGACAGCCTCAATCTGTCGCTCTACAGTATTCCCCATGCTTCTGCCATATCGGGGATATCGCATAAGGTCGCGCTATACTTGTACATGAAAAGTATAGATTAGGCAAGTCCGTATATTGTTCCGATTTTATCTTTTAAGTAATCCACGAATGGCTCAGGAATGGGAGTATCTCCAGTTGCCTCTTCAATTAAGTCAGCAGGGGTCAGTATAGATCCTCGATGATGTACATTTGTCCTCATCCAGTCTAATAATGGGGTAAATATCCCCTTTCTCCAATCATCTTCAAGNGTATGTCCGTCGGATTCTAAATCATTTCTTGCAGCTTGCAGTAATTGAGCTGAATACAAATTTCCTAGTGTGTATGTTGGGAAGTAGCCAAATGCCCCCATGGACCAATGGATATCTTGCAACACACCTTGCTTTCTATCAGGGGAACGAATTCCTAAATATCGTTCATACATATCATCCCACGCGTCAGGCAGATCATCAATTTCAAGTTCTCCAGATATCAGTAACTTCTCCACTTCATACCTAATCATGATGTGAAGATTGTAAGTGGCTTCATCAGATTCAACACGAATTAGTGAAGGTTCGACTTGATTGATGGCTCTCCACAACATCTCGGCAGTTACCCCTTCCATATTCTTTGGAAAATGTTCCTTCCACATCGGTAAAGACCATTCACAGAATGCTAAACTTCGGCCTACTTGATTTTCCCATAATCGACTTTGACTTTCATGAACTCCCAATCCATTTGCATGTCCAGATGGCTCAAAATCGAGATTTCTAGGACGTCCTTGCTCATACAAAGCATGACCTGTTTCATGCAAGGCTCCGAAAATAGCTCCCCATGGCTCTTTAACATCATAACGGGTTGTCCATCTTACATCATCTGGGTTAGAACCACCACAAAATGGGTGGGTTGATTCATCTCTTCTTCCTGCTTGGAAATCAAAGCCAACNGCTTCAGAAAGTGCATGACTGAGTTTCTGTTGACCTTCGACCGACCATTCATGGCGATATACCCAATCGTTTGNATTATCTTCGGATTGATTTACAGACTGAATCAATGGAACGGAAGAATCTCTTAATCCCGCAAATAGTGGATCAAGACGAGCAACAGTAAGTCCAGATTCATAGAGATCGAGTAGAGCATCATATTTTTCGTTTTCATATCCTAAAAGATCAGCCAATTCTCTTACCAGNTCAATCATCGTTGCTAGATCGTCTCTAAAAATTGAAAAATCATTTTTTTCACGGGCCTCAGTCCATGAAATAATAGATTTAGATTTGTGACGAGCCATCCNTTCAACAAATTCAGANGATTGTTTTGTTGCCTTATCGTATGTATCTCTCATCAATCGTAAATTTCCAGCACGCACTGAATCCGTTCCATCATCTTCTTTTTCTGCCTGTGCCAATAATTCACCCATTTCTGGATCAATCATCAATCGATGTCTTGTCTTTGATAACCATGCCATTTGTTCTGCTCGAAGAGGTGCTGCTTTAGGTGGCATCATTACCTCTTGATCCCATCCCAATAATCCTGAGATTTGTCCAATTGTTTCGATATCTTTCTGCTTGGCCATGAGACTCTCGTATGCGCCCATACCACTCGTTTGGATAGGGTGCCTTTACTCCTTCCGGAATTCAGTTCACAATCACATTAACATCATTCGTAATTCTTCGACCGATCTTAATTCGTCAAAATACACTACTTCTAACGCATCATATAATTCGCTATCACCGATTTTCTCGATGAGTGGCAGAATCCCTCGATATGTCTCACTAGCAGTCATTTCAGTTTTGTACGCCTCTTTGAGCATAACACTGTAATCTGAAGTATGTACAATTTCAGTACTTTCTCGATCTGTGGTTGCTTTACCACCCAGCTTTACAATGGCTGACCTCACAGTTGCTGCATGAGTAATTGATTCAGTTACTTCGTTATTGAAGTGTGTAGCTAAATTAATTCGATGAATACCAGAAACGTAAGCAGCATAATGTGCATACATTGCAATTGCTCGTAATTCCCATGCTAAAGCCTTGTTTAATGAATCTAAGATCTCGGAATCCGTCATGTTCTATCCCTATTACTCGATTGAACGGGGGTTATTCAATCCATTGAATTGGGAATCAAATGCAAAGCAATCATTGAAGCGGATGACATAGACCCGAGATTATGCGACAGGGCCTCCAGTCAGTACTCTTGTGTTTACTGATGATTTTCGGGTCTCTTTCTGGTTGCTTCGGGTCTGATGAACAAGAAGAAGAAGATGTATCTACACATTGGCTACCCGATGTAGAAGATCGTTCAATGATGATATATGACAACACAGACGTATTCTCCAGAGTTTCAGTAAATGGTTCATATGAAATCGGTGAAGTCATGTCAGTATTTGTTCCAGTTCCAGAAATCGATGCCTCAGACGGCGGTGCAGGAATAACAGGTGGGGCTGAAGTACATCTAGGACTATGGCTACCGATAATTGAGGGATGTGACTGGACATCCTCTGACATTCCCGAAGATTGTAAGGTTCCAGTTATTGCAGAGATTGGGCCATATTACAATGATGGAGATGTAGATGCCCTAACACCTGCTGATCGACTTGGTCGGTTTTTGATAGAGAATTTTGTTCCTCATGGTTTTGGAGTTGCTCAAGTATCAGTATTTGGAACGGGAGATTCGAATCATTGTATGGATTTGATGGGTCACGATGAACAAGCTGGAATTAAAGCTGCAGTTGACTGGTTGGGAACTCAAGAATGGTCTAATGGAAAAGTTGGAGCTATTGGTAAATCATACGATGGAAGTACTCCATGGAATGCCGCAGCATCAGGTACTGAATATCTTGCGACTATTGTTCCGATGTCTGGATTAATTGGTGTTCATGATTTAATGTGGAGAAATGGAAGCATGGAAGCCAGAGGAGCAATNATGCACAACGGAGTATACGGTTCATTTGGTTTAGATGGTGACGGTGGCGATATAGAGAATGCTTGTGAAGGATACGTGGAAGGCTATTACGCNGGCCCTGCNGCATATATGACTGGAGACAATCTTGCATGGACAGGTTCTGATTATTGGGAAGAGCGACATTTCTTATCCAATGCATTAGAACTCTACAATGGCTCAATTTACATTATTCATGGAATGCAAGATTGGAATGTAGATCCTCACATGGCATTCCCTGCCCATCAAATGTCAATAGATGCTGGATTTGATGTTAAGGGGCTATATGGTCAATGGGCTCATGACTATCCAGATAGAGAAAGTGGGCATTCATCTCTTTCTAGTGGAAGAGGTGGCGAAGCATACCCTTACACATTACGATGGGATTGGGCAGATGATTTGTTAGAATGGTTCGATTATTATCTTCGAGATTTGGGCCCCCAACCTCGTTTGATTGCCGAAATTCAAGACAATATGGGTGGATGGAGAGTCGAGTCAACTTACCCGCCAGCAGATATTGAATGGAATATGATTGGTATGGATGAATGTGAAGTTCTTTCAGGTGGAGCTACAATTACCTCTTCAAGTCAAACTACTATTGAATGTCCAATGTTCGAAAATGAAACTAGAATTGTAGGAACCCCAACATTCCATGTTTCTGCGCAGATTTCTTTGTTGGCAACATCAGGACATTTGTTTGTAGAGATGGTAAGAGCATCTGATGGTATACATCTTGGGCATGCTGTAATGGATCTTCGCTTCCATGCAGGTGGAAAAGATGGAGAAACCCTTTCTCCTGGAAGTACAGTTTTGGCTAAGATGGAATTTTTCGGAATGGATGTCGTAATTCCAGCAGGAGATGGGATTCAACTACTTGTCAGTCAGACTGGTGAAGACTATATCCCGAGTCCAGTATCTTCGCAAGCTGTTACTATTTCTCTTGATGGAGAAAGCGTTCTAGGTCTGTCCACAGTAGATAGAACCTGCGAAGATCTCTTCTTGCCTCCAATGCATGAGATGTATCCTTCATGTAATTCAACCGAATAATTTTAGTTGGTAATTTACAAACATACAATAGTGTGATTCTTAGGGTTTAAGCATGGACAACAATAGTGTCCATGAAGTAGATTTGAATCGCTCAAAATTAAGTAGAATTTTTTGGTTTGCATGCGGCTTTATTTCTATGGTAATAGGAATAATTGGAATTCCAGTACCTGGTCTACCAACCACTCCATTGATGATCCTAGCAGCTGCTTGTTTTGCTAAGTCCAGTCAACGATTTTATGATTGGATAATTAATAACAAGTTGTTTGGCCATCATGTGAAAAATTACCGAGAAGGAAATGGGATACCAAAGAAAAGCAAACCAATTATCCTAACCACACTCTGGGGATTTGTTTTATTTGCAGTATTTATCGCAATTCCGGACAGCGCTCCACCAATTTCAAGATACGTAACCTTGATTTTAGCCGCAATTGGAACAATATTTATTCTTAGGATTCCATCAATGGAAGAGTAGAAAATCTTTTTTTTACGAGGGAGGAAAGACCTTGGATCCAATCTGAGTTATCATTTAGACAACTGATCACCTCTAATTTTCCTCCTCCTTGTTCTGCGTAATGTTCTCTGATCTCGATATCTAACTCTTCTAAAGTTTCTAGTCCATCGGCTAAGAATGCAGGAGAAATAATAATCAGTTTTTCGATTTTCTTTTGTGCTAATTCTTCAACCATCTCAATAGTGGAAGGCCTCAACCATTTTACTGGTCCGAGTCTACTTTGGTAACTTATTGACCAACTCGAGTCCCTTAATCCCAGTTTTTTGGTCACTGCTAATGTTGTCATCATACAATGATGCGCATAACATGAAGAATTTGCATCTTCAACTAAACTGCAGCAATTATCCATCTTCTGACAATGTTTCCCAGTAGAATCTGCACGTCGAATATGAGATAGAGGCAATCCATGATACGAAAAAAGAAGGTGACAATTTTCATCCATATGAGTTTTAATTGACGAGACTAAGGGATCGATATATTCATCATCAGACTCAAAGTGACCCAATTCTAAAATTTCAGGCATCCAATTCATCTCTTTCAGTTCTTTAGTTGCACACTTAATGGATGAAACTGTAGTTGCTTGAGCATATTGGGGGAAAAGTGGAGCTAATAGTAATCTTTCTACTCCCTTTTGTCTTAGTTTTTCAAGACCTAATCTGATACTGGGGTTACCATACCTCATTCCAACCTCACAAGGAATATCATTGAGAATCTTCTCTAGTGCATCGCTCATTCGTTGTGTGTATACCCTGAGCGGGGATCCTTCTTCCATCCAAATACTTTGATAGTTCGGTGCGATCTTTCTAGGTCTTGTTCTGAGAATAATTCCTCTTACAAGGAGGTGTCTCAATGGCGCTGGAATATCAATAACATCGGGGTCTAGTAGGAACTCTCTAAGATATTCTCGTACTGATTCGACAGTAGGTTGGTCAGGTGTTCCAATATTCATCAGAAGGACACCCTCTCGCATGATGTAGAATCCATTGCTACTATTACAAATGATTTTGTTATGAACTAGAGTCATTGAAGAAGGGTTAGTACTCTAGTTCTTTAGTTAGGAATTCAACAATTAATTCCAATAATTCATTTAATCCTTCTAACTTCTCCAATGATCTTAAGGTAACGTTCGTTTTATCTTGAGTTCCAGAGTTTCTTATTCCAACAGATATTGGTATACTGTTGACATTTCCATGTAAGAGAAATAGTGATGTTTCTCCTTCAATTGATTTTCTTGAAAGCGAGCAACTATTTTGACCAAAATATTCGATTATCATTGATTGAACGCTATCTGCTAACTTTCCATCTCCTGTCCATTTAGTTCTATCAGAATCAATAATTGAGGTACGTTTTTTCCATCCTGATTTGAAAGTAGGCACAATATTCTCGTTATTATATTGTAATGCACGCACTAGTAGTTGAGAGATAAGAGTTGCAGCACCATCTCCTACCAAGCTCCATTTATTTTCTATCTCAGGATGGGGAGATGCCATTACTAAATGACCTGAATCTTCTGCACCAATTATGCTAGGCCAATTTTTAGAATCTATCCAATCATTACATAGTTGATTTGACAACCATCTATCTCCAACAGCACATTCTAGAAAATTCACTTTCATCCTAAATCTATCATCAGATGATGTAAGAGAAAGGTCAGTTTCAATTGAAAACGCCAGTGTTGCATTAGTCACTCCTATGGAATCCCATGCTCTGGCGATATTGTCTGCCATCTCATCACCATCGATTACCCTTGCTCCACTTTCTGTCGCTTCTATTAGTAAACAACGATCACCATCGCCATCTAATGCAGCACCAATTAGTGAACCATTCGGGATTTTTTGTGGGTATTTTTCTGCTAATGATCTCAGTAGAAGGTGTTCACTATCTCTCATTTCAGCCCAAGTCCATGAATCCGTAGGTGAAAGTTCTCCTGCTCCACACTGCTCATTAAGTTCCTTTTCGAGACTAGAAATTTCTTTTACTGGAATACCTCTTCTTGCCAAGCCAGCAGCCAACCAAGTAGTTGCGGCTCCACCTGAAGAATCTAAGAGCAACAAATCGATTCCAAAAATATCTTNCCAGTTACAATTAGACACATTTATTTGGAAAAAATCTGCCATGATGTCTAGCCTTTTTGCTAGAGTAGAACGATGACCTCTTTCAGCATGAATCATCCGATCAGGTAGACATGATTCAGGATCAGGTTCAGGATCTTCTCCTCTTTCAGCAATTTCCCATGCTAAATCGCTAATCCTTCTTTCTAAGGATGGCATGGACTTTCTCCCTTTAGCATCAAAGAACTTTACACCCGAATCAGTATGTGGATTATGGCTTGCAGTTACCATTAATCCTGCATCTGATTTTGTTCCCAAGACAGCATCATGTAATCCTGGGGTTGCTACAATTCCTGCATGAATTACTCGTACAGAGGAAGAGTGTAATCCGTCTGTTAATCCAGAGACCAACATTGCATTCCCTGGTCTTCGATCCCATCCAATCACAACTTTTGGATAATCATCTAATTCCTCAACTAAGATTTGTCCAATAGCTTCTCCAATAACCATGAATGCTCGACCATTTACTTCTCTTCGATGGACAATTGCTTCTAATGCTTCTAAATCAGTCTTGGGTGATGCACTTACTTTCCCTCGGATACCATCTGTTCCATGAAGAATAGGACGTACCATCAATCTCAATCCTTAATGGCACTACCTTCAGAGTGGATTCCACTTACAGTAACATTTGGCCAAACATTACATTTTGGTCCCAAAATCACTCCAGGATTTGTAACTACATTACACCCTATCTGAGTTCTATCTCCAAGGATTGCTCCAAATTTTCGTAGCCCACTTTCTCCAATTATTTCTCCAGTTTTACCGTCTCGTAGCATTATATTTCTCCCATCATTTCGTAAATTAGACAATTTACAACCTGCGCCTAAATTTACTTCCATACCTAAAATTGAATCTCCAACATAGTTGAAATGTGGAGCTTTAGCTCCAGGCAAAAGAATTGAATGTTTTATCTCTGAGCAGTGCCCTACAACCGCTTTGTGACATATCCAAGAAAATGAACGAATGTATGCTCCTGGGCGAATTTCAACCTCAGATCCGATATATGCTGGACCTTCGATGGTTACATCATTTGAGATAATTGCAGTCTCGTGAATAAAGATTTGATTTTCCTCATCCTTAACTAATTCAATTAATTGATTTTTTAGCGAATTTTCATAGTTAGGATTCAGGATATTCCAAATATCATTTTCCGGTAAGTAGGGGTCTCCTTCTGTGTTCGGATTATTTGGGAAATTTGGAAACA
>NZTS01000013.1 GCA_002697105.1 Methanobacteriota archaeon
CGGAAGTGCCATCCTCCAAACATCGGTTCTACTTCCTTCTTCGATTTTGATATTTTTTTCTTTACACAGGTTCCTAATTTCTTCAAGTCTTGGTTCAGGATTATCNCTCTCTAGAAGAACAAGAGTAGCTTCACCTGAATGAACAGCTGCAATGACTGCATCTATTCCTCGTCTTTGTAACACAAATCTACCACTTACTCTTTGTTCAAGAGTCTACCGAATGGTCAATCAGTGAAAGGTTTCATGTTGGTCAATGTATTCGTCAGGNCATGAAGGGACAGGCATCATGGATGTGGTTCATGTTCGGAGCGACTCAATTGTTGCTTGGTTCAAAGGTTTCACCAGAACTGGAAATTCTTGGTATGATATTACAGACAAANGGGGGAGGATTTCTCTTAGTTGCTCTATATTTCCTTTTCAAGCGCGATAAACTAGACAAACTCAATCCCACTTCTCGCAAGTCAGAGCGAACAACATTGATTCGAGGTGAAGATGGTCAGGTCCATGAGGTTCCGATCGCAACAAAAGACTCTAAATTCACTTTGGTGTTGAACATTATTTGGTTCGTAATGATGCTTGGCGGTTGGACTTTCCTTTAGTTGTGATTGCTTTGGTCGGTGAAATNGTCGACAAAATGATGGTCGATCCTGCCAATGACTTATTCGGTGGATATTATCCTTTTTTACGTCGGATGGTAATNCCGTTTCTCTTAATTATGATTTTCATTTTTTGTTATGATTTATCAAATGGAAGTGCCTTATTATCTGCTATTTTTACCGGTTTTTCGTTAGGCCCAGTATTAGTCTTAGAGCGTTTAATGATAATTTATTTGATAAAACAAAATGAGAATGAAAACATATCATAAATGTTTTTTTTTAGCGAAGCGGTCATATCCTTAGTGTAGAGTCGTCAGCCATGGATATACTCGCCTTCTTTGGTCTGGATGTTCTGTCAGGCATGGAATTACTATTCGCAGGCAGTGCACTTTTGGGAGGACTACTCTTCCTTGCATGGTTCCTTTTAGCAATGATTGGAGGAGTTGCNGGAGATGTTGCTGGAGATATATTTGGAGCAGATGTTGGTTTTGATGCAGATCTTTCGTTTAAGGCCTTGACCTTCCAAGGAATTAGTGCATTTACTATGATGTTTGGATTGATTGGATTAGCGATAATGAGAGCAGATTATGACGTTATGTTGGCTGTTTTAGGAGGTAGTGTCGCCGGAGGTCTCTCTATGTATTCGACTGCTAAGTTGTTCCAGGGATTCAAAGCGTTAGAAAGTGAAGGTAACATGAAAATTGATGCAGCAATTGGTGCCAGAGGAACCGTATATCTACGGATTCCAAGTTCTGGAACTGGTCAAGTTCAAGTGACATTTCAGGGATCAGAAAGAACCCTTGATGCAATGTCTAATGGAGATGTAGAGATTTCTACAGGGACATTCATTACAGTTGTAGATAGAATGGGGTCAGTGCTAGTTGTTGAACCATTAACTGGTATGAAAGCAAGGAATAATGACGAGTCAGAATAATTTTCCGGATTTTATGCCGGGAAAGGGTTGATTATCATCATCATTGTCGTATATTCATGACACGCACGCTTGCCGTTAGAACATTAGCCGCAATATTCGCCCTAATCGCTATACCGTTAGCAACTGCTCAACAAGCAGTAGCAGAAGATGATGGAGGTGCTGCTGCAATTCTTGTATTAGCTATTTTTGCAATAGTAATTTTCTTCTTAGCCATTTTATTATTCGCAGCATCTCGATATCGCAGATGTCCTCCGGATAAGGTCTTGGTAGTTTATGGTAGAACAGGTGCTGAACGTTCATCTAAGCCGATTCACGGCGGTGGTGTGTTGGTATGGCCATTGATTCAAGATTACGATTACTTGGATTTGAAGCCAATTACAATCAATATTGATTTGAAAAATGCACTTTCTCAACAGAATATTAGAATCAATGTTCCAAGTACATTCACCATTGCAGTAAGTACTGAAGAAGCAATAATGTCCAATGCCGCAGAACGTCTTCTAGGTCTTACAATCCCTGCAATTTCTGAAATGGCTTCCGATATTATTCTAGGTCAACTTCGTCTTACTGTTGCGATTCTAAANATCGAGCAAATCAACAAAGATCGTGACTCTTTCATGGACTTGATTCGAACCAATGTTGAGCAGGAACTTCGAAAGGTNGGATTGAGTTTANTNAACGTNAATATTGTAGATATTACNGATGAATCCGATTACATCGAGAGCATTGGTAAGAAAGCGGCAGCAACTGCNGTNGAGAAGGCTCGTGCTGATGTNGCTGAGCAAGAGAAGTTCGGTGCAATTGGTAAGGCAGAAGCAGACCGTGAGAAGGATATNCAGGTNGCAAGTAACCGCGAANANGCTGCNATGGGTGTTAAGACTGCNGAGCAACAAAGACGTGTAGACGTTGCAGAGAAAGAAGCAGTTGCAGTTAGTGGAGAAAATCTTGCNAAGGCAGANATCGCTCGTTCAGATGCGGATCTTGCAGAACAAGAAGCTGAAGCAAATCGTCGTGCNATGGTTGCTAGAAATCTTGCAGAAGCAGAAATTCAGAAGGCTAAGTTCATAGAAGAAGAAGAGAGACTNAAGGCTGAAGAAATTGTTCGTGAACAAATCACAAAACAACAGATTGAGATTGCTGCAGAAGCNGANGCAGAACGTCAACGCCGAATAGCNCAGGGTGAAGCNGATGCNATACTTGCTCGNTANAAAGCAGAAGCAGAAGGTGTTCANGCTGTTCTAGATGCTAAGGCTGCAGGGTATGAGAGACTCATTGCTGCTGCCGGTGGACGTGCAGGCGATGCATCTACTCTTTTGATGGTTGAGAAGATTGAATCTATGGTCGCNGCTCAGGTTGAAGCAATTAGAAACATGAAGATTGACAAGGTNACAGTTTGGGATGGTGGCGGAAATGCAGACGGGAGTGCTACATCCAATTTCGTTAGCAGTTTAGTCAAATCATTGCCACCAATTCATGATGTGGCGAAGATGGCAGGTGTTGATCTACCTGCATATTTGGGAACTGTAGATACTGAAGATGCAGAATGAGTAATTTCGCTTGATTATGTTAACTAGTTTAACGACAGTCATACTCATGAATCTCCTCACTATCCGTAGGGTATGATGGATGACGTTGTGATTGTTGGCGGGGCTCGAACCCCTTTCTGTGAATGGCAAGGAGGTAAGCGAGGAGATGGGCAACCTGGAGGTCTTCTGAAGGATGTTTCTGCAGAAGATTTGGGGGCAATTGCAATCAAGGGAGCCCTAGAGAAAACTTCAACCTCACCAGATTCAGTCGACCATGTTGTAATGGGATATGCATTACAAACATCTGGTCAAGCAATTTTTGGAAGTCGCCATGCAGGTCTAAAGGCAGGGATTCCTCAAGAGGTCCCAATGCTTACACTTTCCAGAATNTGTGGTAGTGGTGCACAATCAGTAATTACTGGAGCACAAATGATAATGCTTGGAGAAGCCCAGACTGTTGTTGCAGGGGGAATGGAGAACTTATCTCAAGCACCTCATGTATTGAGGGGAATGCGTGACACATTCAGATTAGGAAGGCCGCCCAAGGAAGGTCATGAATTATCCAAAGATATGGAAGATTATCTTTTCACGAACCTATTGGATATGCAGTGCGGTTCATTTATGGCACAAACGTCCGATGAGTTGTGTTCCAGAAAGGGAGTAAAAAGAGAAGATGCAGATGCATTTGCTGTAATTAGCCATACTCGAACAGCTTCCAGTATCGATTCAGGTTTATTCGATGAAGAAATAGTTCCAGTAGAAACTCCAGACGGTATTGTTGGACCGAAAGATGAAGATCATGTTGTTAGAGGTACAAATGAAGAGTCACTTTCTGGATTGAGAGCTGCTTTTGGACCTGATTCATTGGTTACTGCTGGCAATGCATCTGGTGTAGTTGATGGTGCTGCCGCATTAGTCATAAAATCTGCAACTCAAGCTAAGAAAGATGGTGATTCTCCTTTAGCGAAGATAATATCTTGGGGAATCGTAGGTATTGAACCTGCTATCATGGCATATGGTCCAGTTCCATCAAGTCTCAAGGCCTTGAAAAAAGCCAATCTATCTGTAGATGAGATTGATCGGTGGGAAATCAATGAAGCATTTTCCGGTCAAGCAGTTGCTTGTATCCAAGAACTTGGTTTAGATATTGAGAAAGTGAATGTCAATGGAGGAGCAGTCGGGCTCGGTCATCCCTTAGCTGCAACTGGTACTCGTTTGATACTTACATTGGCTCTAGAACTAAAGAGATCCGGTGGTAAATATGGAGTAGCTACTGCTTGTATCGGTGGCGGCCAAGGAATTGCTTTGGTAATTGAGTCCATGTAGGTGGTCTTTTTGGAATTTCTATTGGTATTAATTCTGGTGTTTATCACAGGATTCTTGTTTGCACCTTTAGGATTAGGCGGAGGTATGCTTTTTGTTCCTATTTTGCACTATATCGCAGGATGGCCATTGAATACTTCTACACTAGTTGTTTCATTACTTCTCACCTGTTGTACTTCATCTGGCTCCGGATTTATCCATCATCGACAAGGATTAATGCAAATCAATCGTATTCGTAAAGGTGCCCCATCAGCTTTACTAGGTGCAATCATTGGTTCTTTGATTGTATATCTTTTAAGAGATGAATTAGATCCTGTTTTCAAAACACTAGCCATGGCTATTGTATTCTGGGCGATAATAAAAACCTGGAAGAAAATTGATATTTCTTCCAAAAAACCTGTAATCAGAGAAATCATTGACAATAGTAATTCCCTTCCGGAAATTAAAAACTTAGAGTTCAGGGTAGGTACTGGATTTGGAGGAATGGCTAGTTCTGTCCTTGCTATTGGTGCTGGAGCNATATACGTCCCTGTTTTGAGCCAATTTGGTGGTTTAGAATCACGACAAGCCATTGGAACTAGTTATGGGTTAATGATCATGGTCGTACCTGTAGGCGTAATAGTTCATGTGTTACTATATTCAGGGGATTGGCCGTCTTTTTGGAATGTTTTTTTCCTGCCTTTTGCTGTACTATCTGGTTCTATTTTGGGAGCAAAGGTAGGATTACTACTCCCCGAACAAATTATTCTTAGAGGTTTTATCTCCATTCTAGGAATAATTTTCATTCGATATTTTATCGATATTCTTACTCAAATATTTTGATCATTAGAAGAGAGATCCTAGAATCAATGGGCCTGCTATCCATGCTCCAATTGAAGAACCGATATTTCCCATTACAGTAACCATTAGTACTTTCCCAGTTCTATTAGTAAAGAGAAGACGTAATTTATCCATCATAAGGAATTCTTGAAGATCTTTTGTTCTCGGCGCACTAAATTTTAGTTGTGCTGCACCAGCAAACCATCCTGCTGCTAATGTTGGATTCAATGATGTAATTGGAGATGCAATTGCTGCACTCAAAATTGACAGTGGATGCCCTCCAACTATTAGCACAAAAAATGCGGCGAAAGCAGCATTGATGGATAACCAGGTAAGTGTACTCTCTTTCAGAGCTTCTACGTCTCCTTGACTTACGAGGTATGCTAAGACTCCTATCATAACAGCGGGTAAAGAAAAAGGAAGTAATTTCTTTACTACACCTTTCTTTGGAATTGCTAACAATTCGTCAATTCTTTCTTCTGAAGGTGGTTCAGTGAGTAATTTTTCTTCTACGCCTTTCAAATGCCCNGCTCCCATAACTGCCAGAACCTTACCCTTTGAGGCCTCATTTCTGATTCTTGATGCTAGATATTCGTCTCTCTCATCTATGAGGACCTCTCCTGCTGCGGGTACCATTTTCCTTAGCTCATCCATCATTTCACTAATCAAATCAGAATCCTCTGCAATTGCATCAACATCGATTTCTTCATCTTCTTCGGGGGCTAAAAGTGCATTTAATACCTTGATTTTTTGGAAGAATCCCATCTTTGACCAAACTCTTCTAAGAGTAATCTTTACATCTCTATCAATGAGTGATAAAGAAAGATTATTCTGTTTTGCTTCTTCTACAGCCGTCAACAAATCCACTCCGGGTTTTTCCCCTGTTTCTAAACCCATTTTTCTTTGTTGAGTTGCCAATAAAGATTGGAATAGCAATAGAGGTGCTTTTCCTGCTTTGATTGCTGAACCCAATGTTTCTTCATCGAAGGCTTGAGGATTTTCTAAAGCCTGAAGTCGATCCACATCTAATTCAACAGCCACTATATCTGGTTCAAAATCGGCTATTTGTTCTCTTACTAAATCCGCAGATGAACGACTAATATGCGCAGTTCCAACTAAACGAATATTTTCGTCTACATTGACAACAGCTGACGATTCATTTTCCATTAATTCAACTCCAATTTAGATAAAGTTCGTCCAATATCTGCGTGTTCTGCCACATCATGAACCCTTAGAATATCTATGCCCTTCGATTGAGCATAGGCTGCAACCCCTAATGTTCCTGCAAGTCGTTCATTGGTATCTTCGCGACCTAACAATTCTCTGAACATAGATTTTCTACTTACTCCCCATAAAATGGAAAATCCTTTGTCACCTCTCAAAGTTTCAGGNTTTCTTAGTAGAGAGATGTTATGTTCTAATGTTTTTCCAAAACCAATCCCAGGATCTAAACAAATCCGATTAACGGGGTGACCTTTTTCGACGAGTCTTCTTGCTTTCNTNAANAGGTTAGAACTGACCTCTTGAACAACATCAGTNTAATCAGGCGAATTTTGCATATTACTTGGATCACCTTGCATGTGCATAATACAGACATACGCTCCAGTAGATAGGACTAATTCAAACATTTCAGCATCTCTTAATCCTGATACATCATTAATCATATTCGCACCCGCAACAATTGCTTCTTTTGCTACTTCATGTCTTCTAGTATCAATTGAAATTGCTTGATTGGGAAATCGTTTTCGAATTTCTAAGATTAACGGGANAGTTCTTCTTATTTCTTCGTCTACACTAATTTCTGTAGCCCCCGGGCGAGTGGATTCTCCTCCGATATCTATCCAATCAGCTCCTTCTCTGATCATTTTCTCTGCAATGTTTAGAGAATGCTCGATTATTTCAGATCTTGACCCTTCATAGAAAGAATCTGGAGTGCAATTTATCACTCCCATGATTCGTGGCCTTCCGTCAGCGCGGCGACTCAAGAGGTTCGTCGAGTCGTACATCCGGGGCTGCTAGGTGAGGTATGCTTTATGAGGTGCTGCGCTTGAGTGGGTTGGCATGGGCCCCGAAGATTCCCTTCCTTCCGAATCTTCTGATGATACTCCCTCCAGACTAGCCCTGAGCAATGATGCCATGATTCCAGATAGGGAACAAATAGAACTTGCAGATGCAGTTCTTGCCAGGTTAAACCCAACTGATGCTCATGAACTTCGACAAATGACGACTAGATTTGGATTAGTTTCTGGTATGTTGATGATGATTGTTGTTCTATTTTGGTGGCTTGCAATTCATGTCGCAGGTAATGAATGGGGAGGAAACCATGGACCTAGTTCAATATTCTTCGATCTATCGTTTGCAGAAGTCTCTTGGGTTGTTCCTATCCTTGTCTTTTTTGCAACATTATTGGTCTCTCTATCTCGTGAAAGAGGAGGCGCTCTTACTGCCACCTTGGGAGGAGGTTTCTTCGTTTTAGTCGTGTATCTTGCTATCGAACCAGTAGGTCATGCGATGTTTTCTTCAGATGCAAGTACGGACTTGATGACTTCTATTCTCCAAACTCTTCGGCTGACTGCATTAGGAATTTTAGTTCATTTCAGTGCTCGTTATTTCTTAGATGCAATGCTGGTTGCTTGGGTTAGGGGGGTAATCTCCAACTTTGATGTGGCTCTAGCTCCTATGAAAGACGAATGAGGTTAGGAATCACTCATATCCTCCACCCTTCTTCGAATAACATGAGTAGTGATCCTCCCGTTCATGTCCTTCGACTCGGACATCGACGTGAACGAGATAAACGAATTACTTCTCATCTAGGTCTTACAGCTCGTGCTTTTGGTGCGGATAATTTCGTCCTTAGTGGTGAAGAAGATCCCAATGTACTCGAAACCTTAGAATCAGTCTCTGAAAGATTCGGAGGAAATTTCAAGGCACAATATGAGAAGAAACCAATGGGTTGGTTACGTAATTTTGTTCAAAATGATGCTGGAGATGGTTCACCTGGAATTGCTATTCATCTTACAATGTATGGTTTACCTTGGAATGAAACGGTTCCTGAAATTCCTACTGATAGGCCAATTGCAATAGTTGTGGGGGGTGCCAAAGTACCTGGCGAAGTATTTGGAGTATGTCAATACAATATTTCTATTGGCAATCAACCACATTCGGAAGTTGCAGCTTTAGCAGTTTTCCTTCAAACTTGGAAACCGAATGGGACCAATGCATCGAATTTCAACGGAGGACTGACAGTTGTTCCAATGGAATCAGGTAAGCAAATTTTGTCTTCAGAGGAAATTTCAGAATAATTGTNGATTTTTTCCTCTCAAATGTAATTTTACCCCCTTCTCACCGCCAATGATTAAGGAGCGTTCTTAGCGAACCAAGACGATGTCGGAGAACCCAAAGGGCACAGGTTTCACCCCCGGCGCAGGTATTCCAGGTGTTACCAGTCCATTTTCTGACGAGGATGCTGCTGATCGATTGGTCGATGGAAGACATATAGAATTCGACGAAGCATACGGAAAGGGAGTTCTACTTTTAGCGGATGGTGGCCGATATGAAGGTACGCTATTTGGAGCCTCAGTGGTTGCTGAGGGGGAATTAGTATTTACAACAGGAATGACCGGATTTCAAGAATCCTTAACCGATCCTTCTTTTGCTGGCCAAGTTCTAACCTTTACTTGGCCATTATTGGGTAATTATGGTGTAATTCCAGGAATTTCTGAATCAAGTAAGGTATGGCCTCGTGGAGTTGTCTGTAAGCAAGCAATTGATATTCCTGACCACAGAGATTCTGTTGGTTCTCTTCATGACTTACTTCATTCTCATGGTATCCCGGGAATTCAGGGAGTAGATACTAGATCGATTACCAGGAGGGTGAGAGAATATGGGACTCTTTTGTGTGTGTTTGGTCCAATAGATCAAGAAGAAGCCCTTTCGGCAAGATTAGCCAAAGCCACCAGTCCAGATCTAGAAGATTTNGTTGATTTAGTATCAAGAGATGATGATGTTATTTTGAATCCGGGTGCAACAGATACTACTGGNGNCCCNCTTCCTAGATTAATTGCGATTGATTGCGGGGTAAAATTCAACATTCTAAGAGAATTATGTAGGCGTTTTGAGGTAGTTTGGGTCCCTGCAAAGTCTGATTTTGATACACTAATCTCAAAGTGGGAACCGGATGCATTTTTCTGTTCAAATGGACCGGGTGATCCTGCTCATCCTGGTGCGGCAACATCTGCTCGTAGAGTACTTGCACGAGCAGTATCTTCTGGTTTTCCTACNATGGGTATTTGTCTAGGTCATCAGTTGCTCGGTCTTGCTTCGGGATTACGNACCTACAAATTGCTNTATGGNCATAGAGGAGCNAATCAACCAGTTGTTGATTTGATAGATAATACAGTCAGTATCACTTCTCAAAATCATGGTTTTGCAATTGCAGACCCAAAGAAAGGAATGTTAGCAGCNCATCCTTCTGGTGCATCTTCTGATGTTGAACCTAATGCAATTGATTCAGATGTAACAGTTCGTTATGTAAATGCAAACGATAGAACTGTTGAAGGATTAGATGTAGTGGGNCGNCCTGCATTTTCAATTCAATATCATCCTGAAGCATGCCCNGGGCCTCATGATGCAAATCCNTTATTCGATCGTTTTTCGGCTATCGTCGCAGAGCATTTGGGGACATCAGTTCCACTTCCATTGGAACCAGTTGCGACCCCGAGTCTTACNGGAGGTGAGAATTGATGCCTAAGAGAACAGATATTCATCGGATTCTACTATTGGGTAGTGGACCTATTCGNATAGGACAGGCTGCCGAGTTTGATTTTTCAGGNTCTCAAGCGTGCCGTGCTCTTCGTGCAGAGGGCTATGAAGTAATTTTAGTCAATAGTAACCCTGCAACTATTCAGAATGATCCTTCAATGGCTGATAGAATTTACATTGAACCTCTTCTTCCTGATGTAGTGAAACGTATCTTAGAAATTGAGAGGCCTGATGCTCTTCTTGCAGGAATGGGTGGACAGACAGCATTGAATATTGCTAGTTCCTTAGCTCATGATGGTACTTTAGATGCATTAAATGTGGAACTAATTGGTTGTGATCTTCAGGCAATCGATGATGCAGAGGATAGAGATCGTTTCAAGAAAGTATGTGAAGAAATTGATCTACCTGTCCCTAAAGCTATTGCNTGCGATTCTATTGATGAAGTATTAGAGGCAGCTGCAGAGTTAGGTGGTTTTCCTTTATTGATTAGACCTGCATTCACGTTAGGGGGTTTAGGTGGTGGAACTGCTTGGGATAAAGGACAACTTGTTGAAATTGCTAGTCAAGGAATTCTACATAGTAGGATAGACCAAGTTTTGATCGAAGAGAGTATCTTAGGTTGGCAGGAGCATGAGTACGAAGTAATGCGGGACGCATCTGATAATTGCATCATCGTTTGTACTATGGAAAACATAGATCCGATGGGAGTTCATACTGGAGAATCTACTGTTGTAGCACCTCAGCAGACATTGTCTGATAGAGATCATCAGATGTTACGTGACGCTGCTCTAAGACTAATTCGTCGTTTAGATATCAAGGGAGGATGCAACGTACAATTCGCATTTAATCAGAAAACAGGGGAATACAGGACCATTGAAGTAAATCCACGAGTTAGTAGATCTTCTGCACTTGCATCTAAGGCTACTGGCTATCCAATTGCNAGAATGGCAGCATTAATTGCTGTTGGATATACACTTGATGAATTACCTAATCCAATCACTGGAAAAGGAACAACAGCAGCATTTGAACCCACTTTGGATTATTGTGTAGTGAAGATTCCGAGATGGCCATTNGACAAGTTCCGCACAGCTAATCGAACACTTGGTACATCTATGAAGAGTACGGGTGAAGTAATGGCTATTGGTCGGACTTTTGAGGAAGCCTTTCTGAAAGCGGTTGCNTCTTTGGAGGTAGGAAGCCCTCATCCTCGCCCACTTACATTGGCNGACGAATCAGAGGGAGAGGGACAGATTGAGAGAGCNGCAGCACCNCTTTCCGATTCTAAATTAGAAGAGTGGCTTAGAATCCCAACAGATAGAAGGATGTTAGCATTAATCGAAGCATTCAGAAGAAATTGGGATATTGAACGGGTTCACGAAGTTACAGGAGGNATTACTCGTTGGTTCCTTCATCGNTTCCAATCTTTGGCTTCTAATGAGATGGAAATTATGTCTCATGGCGGTTCTCCTTCAGATGTTTCGGAAGAGGACCTACGAAGATGGAAAGGTGCAGGAATGAGTGATGCACATATTTCTGATGCCTTGGCAGGATTCCCTCCTTTAGGTGTAAAAAGTTTAGATCATGCTCACAGTCCGTTAGCAATTATGGAACGACGCCATTNATTGGGAATCCATCCNGTTTATCGNATGGTTGATTCTTGTGCTGCAGAGTTTGCTGCTATTACTCCATATTATTATTCAACTTACGAAGGAGGTTCCGCACCTTCAGGANTTGATTCTGTCCCTCAAGAAAGAAGACATAATGAGGANGGGGGAGTAGCAAACCGACATGTAGTAATCGGTTCTGGGCCTATCAGAATCGGGCAGGGTATTGAGTTTGATTATGGCTGTGTTCATGCTGTTCAGGCAATTCGAGATGAAGGTCATGAGGCAATATTGATCAATAATAATCCTGAGACNGTTTCTACCGATTTTGATACCAGTGACCGTCTTTACTTCGATCCTCTTAATTTAGAAAGTGTAATTGAAGTTCTTCTAAGAGAAAATGCAGACGGTCTTCTATTACAATTCGGAGGTCAAACTGCCATAAATCTTGCATTACCTATGCAGGAAAGAGTTAGTCATCTCCGTTCAATGGGGATTGAAACTGAATTGATTGGTACAAGTCCTGATGCAGTAGATGAAGCAAGTGATCGTGAACGTTTCGAATCTTTTGCTAAGAAACAAGGTCTNAGGATGCCTACCGGTCTAACCGGTGCAACTCCTGCAGAGGTTCGATCCGCTGTTGCAGAAATTGGATTCCCTGTTCTCATTCGACCATCTTATGTCTTAGGAGGTAGAGGGATGGAAATACTAACTGATGATAATCAACTGGACGCTTACATGTCTGAAGCCTATATCGCTCCTGATAAGCCGTTATTGGTAGATCAGTATCTGGGAGGTGCTATGGAATTAGATGTTGACTCAGTTTGTGATGGAGAAGAAGTTCTTATCGGTGCAATAATGGAACATCTTGAAGAAGCAGGCATCCATTCTGGTGATTCAACTTGTTTTATTCCTCCTCAAAATGTGTCTCAAGAAATCATTCAACAGGTAGAGGATTGGACCGAACGTATAGGAGTAGGANTAGGAATCAGAGGATGTTTCAATATCCAGTATGCGATTAAAGATGAAATCTTGTATGTTCTTGAGGTAAACCCNAGAGGAAGCCGTACATTCCCATTTGTGGCAAAATCAACTGGTATACCGTTAGCTCGTATAGCCGCANGATTAGCCCTTGGTGCCAAACTTTCTGAGATAGAATATCCTAGTTTAGAGACAAATCTTGTTTGTGTCAAAGCCCCAGTATTCCCCTTCTTGAAATTGCGTGGNCTAGATCCTGCTCCAGGGCCTGAAATGAAATCAACCGGGGAAGTTATGGGTTCTCATGAGGATCCTGCTGCTGCTTATCTCAAGGCTAGATTAGCCACTGAATTGCCTGTTCCTACCTCTGGTGGAGTCTACATAACAGTCAGAGATTCTGATAAAAATGAAGTCATTCAACATGCTTCTCGNCTCCAAGAATTAGGCTTTCAAATTCATGCTACACCCGGAACTGCTCAGATTCTGAGAGATGTAGGTGGTTTAGAAGTTGAAACTGCNTACAGAATTGCCGAAGGAAGAAGCCCAGATGCTCTTGATTTGATGCGTCAAGGAGATATTCAACTAATTTTGAATACACCCTCTAAATCAGGAGGCGCTGTTCTCGATGGAAATATGATGCGTAGGTTGGCTGTTGAATTAAATATCCCATTTGTCACTACCCTAAANGGAGCGCGAATGGAAGTTGAAGCGATTGCAGTAGCTCGCGAAGGTCTACCAGAACCACGACGTTTGATTGGTACTTGAGTTATTCTTCTTCTTGAAGATTAGAGTTGTACCAAGATTCGATATAATCCGTTCTCTCCTTATCAAGACCTANTGTCTTTGCTTGGAGCTTTAGGAACTTACGTTCTTCGTCAGTGATTATTCGATCTTCCATGGCTATTTCATATGCCTCAATATACGCTGATTCTGCTTTAGTAAATGCTTCGGGCATCAAGATTGATGAAAAGTTCTGTATCGCACCAAAGATTGGTTTTCGAAGAACTACCAATGGTATACCAACAACAAACCCGGCCATCAATCCACCCCCTGGTACCAAACCCTCAATGATTTCGGAAGTCATAACCAACATTATTCCACCCAANGTTGCGAAAATAGCAGCGCTAAATGTCTTTCTTAATTGTTCATCAATTCCTAAGATTTCGTTCTTTAAAATTGCATATGTGAACATGAACCCTTCGAGCATACCGGTTAATAGGATACTAAACAAGAACCCGTAAAACAATACTAGGTAGGTGAATACAACAGTTTCACCTTCTGTTGTAATTATTGTAGTAACATCAGCGAGGTTAAAATCNCCAAATCGAATAACCATGAAGACAATACAGAACACCATTGTTCCTTTGATGATTGCTTTACCTGCAAAACCTAAGAACAACGAACGAGCTTCAANAGCATCATTCTCGCGTGNAGGGTCATCTTTCAATCGTTTCCATCCCGCTCTCATGAATAGCATAGCTATTGTTGCTGAAAAGACAGGTGTTATCAAAAGCAGTTTTCCAATGTCCGATGTTCCTGGGATAAAGAATGAATTTGGGACGTATGTGGTATCACCAATATCTCCACATGATCCCGGAATAGGTGGTGAATCTGCGTATGAGATTATGGTCGCAGGCCCACCTTCTGAACCNACCTCACATTCNACATAATATGCCCCTCCTACAGTTCCCACGATACCGTTGGCGGATACCAGAGCAGTAATGATGAGGCCTGCTAGCAAAGGGAGAAACCAATAGAGATTGTTCTTTATTTTCGGTAGTGACATGAAATCTAATTTCTTAGGCGGGTAAAAAGATACAGTAGATATGTACATCAGAATACACATAATTGAGCAAAAATACCATCCAACTCTGTAGTAAGACATCCATTGAAGAAATTCTTCTGAGCCTTTGAATGGATATGCATTGTACCAATTTGCTACCACTCTGTATGCCTCTGCTAGAAGAAGGACGAACATGAATCGATTTTCTGGATTCTTGGGTCTTGCTCTGATAATCAGAACTGCGAGGAATAACAAAACAATGCACGTGATTATCGATAGAATTCCGTAGATGTAGTTCACACCAAGGACATTACCTCCATAAAAGTCGATATTCCGAATCTGTCTGAGGTAGTATGGAACTATCTCTCCGACATGGGTCATGTTGGTGGGAGAATACTATCCTGAATAGTTATTCCGTGAACTAACAATTCATTTTTGATAAACTTAAAGCTAAGTAGATACAATCACTCTTCTTCATCTTCAAGTTTAGAATTATACCACGATTCAATATATTCAATTCTATCTTCATCCAACCCTAAAGTCTTAGCTTGTAACTTGAGAAACTTACGTTCTTCATCAGTGATTATTCGATCTTCCATGGCTATCTCATATGCCTCTATGTAGGATAATTCTGTTTTAGTGAATGCTTCAGGCATCAGGATTGTTGAGAAATTATTTATTGCTGTGAAAATTGGTTTTCTCAGTACAATTAGCGGAACACCTACAATTACTCCTCCAATCAATCCCCCTCCTCCAAGAATATCTTCCATCATTTCCGAAGCTAAAAGTAGAGAAAATCCTCCCAAGGTGGCAAATATTGCAGTACTGAAAGTCTTTCGCAATGTTTCATCAATTCCCAAAATTTCATTCTTCAATATGCCATATGTAAACATGAATCCTTCCAACATACCTGTGAAAAGAATACTAAATAGAAATCCGTAAAGAATAAAAAGATAAAGAGTGAGAGCATCCTCTCCATAATCATCAGCTACAGTTGCAACATCGGCTAGGTTCCAATCTCCGAAGACGATCACCATGGTGACTATACCAAACACCATTGCTCCTTTGATAATGGCTTTTCCTGCAAACCCAATGAAAAGAGATCGTGCCTCAATTGATTGATTTTCTGTATCAGGATTTTGTGCCAATGATTTCCATGATATACGCATGAAAATCATCGCTATAATAGCTGAAAATACTGGTAATATCAATAGAAGTTGTCCAACAGTAGAATTTCCTGGAACCATGAATACATAAGGAGCGTTTTCTCCACATACACCTACTAAGTCTGGAGCACCTTTCGAACTAATGATTTCAGCGGGTTGTAGTGCTGTTCCTTCTGCACAGTATGCGTGGTATGCCCCTCCAATGATATCCACTGCTCCNCCCGGTGATAAAAAAATCAATGATGTNATTATTAGCGTAGCTATTGAAGGAATNGCCCACCAAAGATTATTTTTTATTTTTGGATTTGTCATGAATTCTAATCTTCTTATTGGATAGAAAGAGACCGTTGAAATGTACATCATAATACATGTTAATCCACAAATATACCAACCAATACGAAAACTCTGCATAATTTCTAGAAGTTCAGGACTTCCGTGGAAAGGGAAGATATTGTACCAGGAAACCATTACTCTGTATGCTTCAGCCACTAGAAGTACAAACATGAATCGATTGTCTGGACTTTTAGGTCTTGCACGAATGGTCAACGAAGCAAGAGCTAACAGAACCAGACAAGTCACTAGAGAAAGTATTGCATGAATTAGATTAAGTCCAACAGTGTGCCCTGTTTCAAAGTCTATATTCCCGATATGCCTGAGGTAGTAAGGAATTATCTCGCCGACATGACTCATGTTGTTGGGAGGGCACTATATTGAATAGTTATTCCGTGAACTAACATCCATCATATGCTTCGATAATATATTGAGTAAGGGGACTCGTCCATGCAAGTTCAGATAGCCCCTCTATTCCTTGATCTCCATAAATCCTAACAACGTCTTGAACTCTGACATTTCCATCTGAAGATCTAGCAAGAATTGTACGTGGTTTGAGTTCCTTTCCAGTACCATGTGGGTCATAGATTGTGTGAAGAGCATTGTCTAAGAACCATTGAGGTTTATCTGCTTCTTCTCCTTCAAAGGAAATTTTCTTTCGCCCTCCACCAAACATCATTTGTGCTGCAGACTTCTTCTCTTGCTTAGGTTCAGGTTTTTCTTCCTTCTCTTCTTCTTTAGGTTCAGGTTTTTCTTCCTTCTCTTCTTCTTTGGATTCAGGTTTTTCTTCCTTCTCTTCGTCTTTAGGTTCAGGTTTTTCTTCCGTCTTTTTTACTGCCGGCTTAGGGGATGGAGTTGACTTAGGGCGAAATGTAGTGCCCATTGGACGACCAACTGTCCCCGCTCTACTGGAAATCGTTCTAGATGCTACTAATTCTGCACGAATCTCTTCTTCAATTTGATCTCTTAGAGCAGCCTCCAGTTCTGCAGAAATTTCGGCTCTTATTTCATTATCAAATTCTGCAGCCATCGCTTCTTTTACAGATTCAGGATCAGCAGCATCCAATGCTGCTTGTAATTCTTGCACTTTTGATTCAAGGGCATCTATTGACGCAAGATAGTGACCCGCAGTCTGGATTATTGCGGTTTCCATACCTGCTTGAGTTTGAAGTTGAACAACTTCTCCAGAATGATCTCTCCATTTTCTCCATTGAAGCATGGTATGTGAATGGATATCGGAACCACATTTTGGACAGAATGATTTCTTAGGTGGTTTTAGTACTGGAATTGCCTTCAAATCTTCACTGCTAAGAGCTTCAATCCCTCCGGCTGCAATATCATGAATATGGTGGCTTGCTTCCATTCCTAATTCCATGGCTTGTAGAAATGCTGCACTATTGAGGTCGACTTTTCCCCCACTAACAAGTGACCAAGCACTGGTTTCATGGGATATAGCAGCAGCAGCAGCAGCCGCAGCAGGGTTCCGTGTAATTCCTCCACTAAGAGCGGAGGTAACTGCACTCGATACTGCTTCATTAGGACTCGTTTCTCGAGGGACTTGTGCTGATTCTGCTGCTAATGCAATTGCTGCATCTTCTTCACTGGCAGCTGCAAGTCCTAGTTCAATCGGATTTGCACCTTCCTCAATTTTAGAAATAAGGTCAAATTTTTCGGACATTGCTAAATCATTTCTAGATCTAATAAGTTCCTTTAGTTGTCTAACATCATGCCCAGTAGAAGTAATTGGGCCGATGACTAGTAGATCATGCCCACACTGTAAACAGAACTTAGCAGTGGCTTCGACCGCTGCCTCACATGTGGGGCAGTGTACGGGCATGAACNGTGTACACACCCTCTACATATGAAGGATGCCGATAGGTGTGGGTTCAACAGGCTAATCAAGAGAATTTATGGCTCTGTTCAAAGCATCAATTGCAGTTTCTCTAGGTATTTCCGCCAATACTGCTGCTAATCGAGGACCATGGGGGCGACCCAGATGAATTTGGTATAAAATGACAAACGCACTTCTGATTTGCATTCCATGTTCTCTTGCTAAATTACATATCTTATCATTTATTTCGGAATTTACCCAATTACACTCCTGATAAGCGTCTCGAAGTTGAGATAGATATTCCAAATCTCCTGAATTAAATGACTCTTTTGCCTCTTGTGTAAGTTCATTTTGNATTTCAATCTTATATTCTTCAGGAAAGTGTTCCGATGATATCCAATTCCTCATNCGTCGTAATTTATCTTTCAATGATTTACTTGGTTGACTTTGTAATAGTCCAGAATTTTTTAGAGATTCCCATACATCTTCATCCTGAGATCTTATCTGTGCTAACATTGAAAGATGACGAAATGAGATGTTGGACTCAAGTTGTTCGAATTTTTCGATTTTAGGGTTTATTTGACTAAGCGAAATCTTTGCTCTATCTACATTCCAAGCTGTTTTTACTCTATCAGTAGCATTTTCATCAGGGGGTTGATCTTCTTTCCAAGTTGTAAGTAATCTTTCATATTGATCTGCCATTTCCAACAAACCTCCACCAGTATCAAACTCAATATGTCGGTTGGGTTTGTTTCTTGCGATTAGGTATCGCAATATTTCAGGAGGAACAATTTCTAGGGCTTCTAGAGGTCCTACAGTAATATTTGCACTACTTGACATCGGACCCATTCCTCTGAGTTGTATCCATTCGTATGGGACAGGATGAGGGGCTTTTGATCCTAGAATTTCAACTAATTGTCTTCCCGTAGAATAGCTTCCTCCCGATGCAGCATGGTCCTTTCCAAAAGGTTCGCAAGATACTCCGTGAAAATTCCATTTCGCGGGCCAATCTAGTCTCCAGGGTAATTTTCCTTGGTCAGTCCCAATATTCGATTTACCATTTTTACCATTAGAATCAATCCAGGTTACAAATGGGTCTTCCCAACCAGTTATTGTAATTCCATCGAAGCTTCCATCATGTCCAATAGGGGAATAAGGCCACCATTCATCACCCAATGGTCTACCAGATACTTCTGTCAAAATTCTAGCCACTTCTTCACGATTTTCTAGAAATAGACGAGTCGCTCGTTCGAATTTTCCGTTATAATATTCTTCGTGGTTCCATGAAATCCTAAGTTTTACCCCTAATTCAGAAAGAGCATGTAAAAATGGTTCAAGGAAATGTTCAGCATAACTTGTATCAGAACCAATAATCGGTCTACCTTCCTTATCAGGAGGCGGGATGCGATAAAGAGGATGTCCAATAAATTGTTCATATTCCTCAGACAGGAATGAGTANACTTTTCTCAGTGGATCCATCGAATCTACTATGAAGAGTAATTCTGCATTTAGTCCCGAATTATTGCATGCTCTAACAATCATGTCACATGTTANAATTTCACGAATATGCCCAATATGAAATTCACCTGAGGGGGTGATCCCTGCTGCAATGAGATGAGTATCNCCTCTGTGAGAGAGGTTAGCAGCAGTTCGTTCAGCCCAGTGCATCTAGGTACCTCAGACTTTTACTGCTCTAATAATGCCTCTAAGTGGAACACCATCAATTTCATTTCTTTCTGTCTTGTTAACTAGTACCATACATAGCGAAACATTAGCACCCTGTGAACGAAGAGACTGTATTGTCTTACTCATTGTTGAACCTGTGGATAAAACATCATCTATTATTGCAACATTTCTTCCTGCAACATTTCCATATTTATTGGAAAGGTGGCCTGTTCCTTCTCCATCGACCGATCTAAAAATTGCAAAATCAGCATCAATATGTCCTGCTAATGATTGAGCAAAGGCAATACCGTTGATGCTAATCCCAACTATAGTATCGATATCCCCTCCCTCTTCGTCAGTTATATCTGCTAATATTAACCCGATTGCTTCGATTCTGGTGGCTCTAGCGCCAATAGTTCTCCAACCAATTCGAATATCGTCGGGTGGTTCCTCAACTATTCCTTCATCAATTAACCATTCTACAGTTGTTTGAGAGATAGATAATTCATCTGCAATCTGTTGAGTATTGAGGCCTTTTTCCCGCAATTCGTTCGCTTTTGTTCTGAGTTCATCTATGCTCAGCGCCATATTGACCAATATGTGGTTAAATCTACTTGACTTCAAACCACCGACTAAATTGCCTATTTCCTTAGTATCTACCAGTACTTCCGAATCCGCCATCGCCCCTTTCAGTATTTCCTAGTTCATCTGGCTCTACTTCGAGAAAATTCACCCTTGGGACTTCAGAAATTACCATTTGTGCAATTCTTTCACCGGCTTCAATAATTGTTGAATCACCCTCTCCAATCCAGGTCATCAATACATGAATTTGACCCCTATAGTCTGCATCGATGGTGCCTATTCCATTTGGCAAGATTATTCCCTTAGCCCCTAGGGATGATCTTGCACGAATTTGTCCCTCATATCCTTGAGGAATCGATACCGCTAGTCCGGTAGGTACCTTTGTGGAAATTCCTTTTTTTATNTCACATGTTTCAACTGTTCTAAGATCCCATCCTGCTGCTAATGCACTACCTTGAATTGGAGATTTAGCCTCAGGGTGTAATTTTGTGAAAAGTACCACCAGCTCGTTATCCATGGACCTCTACATTTAGGCCAGGTGCATGAATAAAGCGGCTAAATGTGTGGTGATATTGAAATGGGAGTTGGGTTTCGGATAACTATGAGTGATTTTGAGTATGAGTCTCTGTTAGATCGTGCTAGAGACAAAATCCCGACTGAAATTAGTGAGCGTGCCCGTTGGACTCTCCCTGACCCGGAAATTCTAATTGAAGGGAATCAAACTATAATTCGTAACTTTTCGGAATTAATTTCAAAAATGGATAGAGATCCAAATCATGTATACCAATTTTTACTCAATGAGTTAGGAACATCAGGAACTAGAGAATCTGCACGTGTGATGTTCAAGGGTAGAATTCCTCCTAAAAGAATCAGAGGAAAAATTGTCAATTATGTGAAGTCATTTATTTTGTGTAATCAATGCGATTCTCCAGATACACATTTCGTAAAAGAAGAGCGAACTACTCTAATGAAGTGCCAAGCATGTGGCGCAACTAGACCAATTCGTCTATGATTCGGTATATTCCCATGGTTCAGGTAATTCAAAACCAGCTTCTAGAACTGCATCCCTGAGAAGAATAGGGTCATCAGTCATGATTCCATCTGCTCCGATTTCGATGAGATGATCCATGGATTCTCTTTCATTGATTGTCCAGAATTGAACCGCTTGACCATGTTGATGTGCTCTATCCACAATTCCCTTGGTTGCCAAATTAATTCCATCCCATTCCATGGGTATTTGAAGAACAGAAGCAGGCCCAGGATCGAGCCACCATCTATCCAGTTGTAACATTGGGAGAAGAATGCATTTTTGGATCTCAGATTCAGCGCCAGATGTTGCTATGCTCCCTTCACTTAAATTCCTCATAGCATATAGGGATTCGATATGAAATGAACCAATTTCTACACGTTTTTCCATTTGACGTATTCGTATTGCTTCGTACATTACTTCAGCAGCAATTTCTCCTTCTACTCCCTCATTCTTTATTTCGAAACTCAATCTGTGAGGAGAATTGAGGAATCTATCCAATACTTGNTCGATNGTTAAGGGTGGTAAGTGAGTATCAATCCATGGATTATNGCCATTAATGTCTAAGAAATTNGTAGATGCATCTAGATTTTGAATTTGTTCTAAGTCCATTTCTCTAACCAAACCAGTTCCATTTGTAGTTCTATCAACAGAATCATCATGCATTGTTACTAATTTATCATCTGAAGTAAGTTGAAAATCCATTTCAATTACATCTACTCCCAATTTTGCAGCACCCTCNAAAGCTGCCATAGTGTTTTCAGGGAAAATTATGCTACCCCCTCTATGAGCGATTATTAACGGTCTTTCGTCCCCTACTATCCACTCGTGACCTAGATCAGAATCTAGTCTAGGTCCGCTTGATATCAGGAGAATTATGATTACTAATCCAATGAGTATTTTTCGTGTTTTAGATTGATTTAGATATTGCATAAAAACACTCTTTANCTAATTTCGACAATCAAGGAGAATTTTTCCTTTGTTTCTTCTCTCATGCATGTAAGAATGTGCTTTAGATGCCTCATCTAATTTGAAAATTGAATCAACTACAGGTGTAAGATTTCCATTTCGGTACATTTCAACAATATCTTCCATTTGTTCTCTCATAATCTCATCATTTTCCCATGTTCCAAGATGAACTCCGAATACTGCTTTGTTTGAATTCATCATCCTTANAGGGTCAAATTTTGGCATTCGCCACCACATTCTCAAAGCAGCAATTATGTTCCTTTTCTTCCCGGGAATAGCCGAAGACGCCCCGAAAGAGTATAGTTTACCACCTTTAGATAATGCTCGATATGATTGCATGAGATGTTTCCCNCCAACAGGATCTAATGCATGATCTACTCCNTTGCCATTGGTCAAAGATCTGGATTTTTCAACAAAATCATCATTTCTAGAAACATGAATCATTCCTTGTTGTTCTACAAATTCTTTCTTGTTTGATGATGCAGTTCCCACTAAAATTCCAGCACCTTTTGCCTTTGCTATTTGAGCAGCTGCTGAACCTACACCTCCTGCCGCATGGTGAATTAAAACAGAATCTCCTTCCCTGATTTTTCCTAAATGAACGAGCATATGATGAGCTGTAGCNTAAGTTACTGGAATTGCAGCTGTTGAAACAAGATCATTCANTCCATCAAGGATGAAACACTGTTCTGGATTTACATCAACAAAAGTAGAATATCCTCCAAAACGAGTCATCGCTACTACTGCATCTCCAACATTTAGATTTTCAACTGCATTTCCTATTTCAGATATTATTCCACTGACTTCGTATCCAGGGGTGAATGGAAATGGAGGCGCCGCTCCATAAAGACCAACTCTCATCATTAAATCNGCGAAGTTTATACCTGCATAGTGAACNTCAATTCGAATCTGGTGAGAGTTTAAAGAAGACATTTCNTCTTCAATTATTTCAATGACATTCGGCCCTCCCTTTCTNGAGTAAACTGCTCTTTTCCGATGTGTCATTGAATCACGCAAGGTCCACATTACTATACAAACGCATCACAATAATTCCTACAATAATTAGTGCCATGCCGATTCCAGCCCCTAAATCTAAATTCTGTCCNTAAATAATCCATGATAAAATAGCAATNCCTACTATCCCTGCTCCAGACCAAGTAGCATANACTACNCCAATTGGTATAGAATCTAAAGTGAGTGATAANAAATAGAATGCTGCACAGTATCCAATTACAACAATAGTGGANGGGAGAAATTTAGTGAAACCTTCAGTTGATTTTAGAGAAGTCGTTGCTATTACTTCAGAAATTATTGCCAATCCGAGATATATCCATCTGCTCATGCCACTACGAAGATGAATTAATCTATGATTTATCCGTCCATTTTCATCTTTATTTCTANTGCAGGTGTTCCATTTACTATTCTTTCTAGGAGTATATCAAGATCTTTTTCACCCTGTAGAGAATACCATTCAGACATCGGATAGATCACACAAGATATCCCTTTTTCACAATAATCTAGACATCCGGATTTCTGAACTCTAATGCCATTTACACCTGCGTCTCTTACTTTTTTCTTCANTTCNGTTAATAGATTAAGACTATTTTTNGAACAACAGTTTGGTCTNACTGCATCTTCTGATCTCGAATGCCCACAAATAAAAACATGCATATCAAATCCGGGCTCTGAATTGTCATTTGATTCAGTACCCATTTCTTATCCTCATATTTGGTCAAATTTAGATGCTAAGATGAAATCTGATTCAGTTAATCCNTCAATTTTGTGAGTAAAAATCACTGCACTAACTTTCCCCCATCCAATTTCAAAATCAGCATGGTGAAATTCATCTTCACATATTTGNGCNGCTGAATTAAGAAATNNTAGNGCAGTAGCGAAATCATCAAACGTCCAAACTCGTCGTANATGATGTGCATCTATGACCTCCCATTCCTGATTTAGGGAGGAGTATAATGGTTCAATTTCATCGTGAGTTAATGGCGGAACTCCGCCTTCACAGGCTTCACATTTCTTTTCGTGTAGATTCATATTATCCCCATTGATGACTTTCGTGACTATTTGATGCTAATTTCTCAACTTGTTCTTGAATCTCACTTCTTCTTCTCGCTTCTGAACGTTCATACGTCATCAATTCTTCATCATCGATATATAGCGGGCGAGTATGGGCAATTAAACGAATTTCTACTACTACCTCTCTTGCTATCGCTCTAAATCTCCCCTCGTCATCAAGGATTTCGATCGACGATTTATGGGACGAAATAAGTCTTCCCCGAATCCATGGA
>NZTS01000014.1 GCA_002697105.1 Methanobacteriota archaeon
ATTGGCAGACACGCGAAGCTAACTCCGATGATTTGGATAATCTTTGAGATTATATGGCCAAATAAATCCCAAAGAAAATCAGTAAAGATCCAACGATTCTGTCAATTAATTGTGCTTTATTTTGTAGATTCTTTGCAATACTCCCTCCAAAGAATACCGCTACAATTGCATACCACCCTGCATCAATACCGAAAGCCAACACCCCCATGCCAATCATTGTTCCAAATGAAGAATTAAGGTGTACAAATTGACTGTATACTGCAACCATCCATGCAGCAATTTTGGGATTAAAAAATGCAAGACTGAATCCAGCGAAGAATGCATTATCGGATAGTGCATCTTCTTGCTCTATTTTCTCTGATGGTTTAGATTTGAGCATTAATGCTCCAAAGAGTATCAGTAGGATAACTCCGGTCCACCTTAGAGCACTCTCAATACTTGGAAATGAATCTAAAATTCCGGAAAGAACAGCAATGAATGCTATTGCGTACAATCCGATTCCAATTCCATGACCTATGGCAGTTGTAAGCCCACGTTGTCTTCCACCACTGATTGTGTTTCGTAGAACAAATGCTAACGAAGGACCTGGAGACATAGCCCCCAATGCACAGACTAAGGCTAAGCCCGCCCATTCCTCTGGAGTCATTCAGGGTAAGCCCCTTCACGGAATTTGAGCAATCTTGTCCTTGAATCGATCCTCAAGAACTCGTCGCTTCACCGACATTTTTGGAGTAAGAACATCTTCTGTTGTCCATTCTCTGTGGTCGATAATGATGGTCTTGGGCTTCTCAAATCCTTTCCACTTCTGAGGTTCCATGATTTCAGAGCCGAGTTTTCCAAGCATCCATTCTCCAACTGTAGGGTCTGAACACGCTGCTTCGAAATCATTCTTTGACATCCCGTCATCTGACATTGCCTGCATCATCGCTTGTTCGTTTGGTTGAACAATCACGTATGTTGATACTTTTCCTCTTCCATCAATTGATGCTTGCTCAATCAATGGAGAGAGCTTCAACTGCTCTTCCAATGGAGAAGGAGCTACGTACTTTCCATTCTGTAACTTGAATTGTTCCTTGACTCTTCCAGTGATTTTTAGGAATCCATCGACTAATCGTCCTAAATCTCCAGTTCTAAAAGTCCCATCTTCCATGATTACCTCGTTTGTTGCCTCAAGATTATTCCAATATCCCATCATTACATTTGGCCCTCTAACAACGATTTCACCATCTTCAGAATCTGGATCATCCCATGCATCTTGGTCAATGATAACTTCAACTCCAGGAATTGCTCGTCCAACTGTTCCAGACATTGAAGCATAGTCATCTTCCCATCCGTTCAATGTAACCAATGGCGCGGTTTCTGAAAGTCCATATCCTTCTAGCACACTGATTCCTAGACAGTTTACGAAAAGTGCGATTTCTGGATCTAAAGGTGCTCCACCACTTATCATTAAGTCGAGTTCTCCTCCGAGACGTTCTCGAATTTTTGTGATTGCCAGTTTGGTTAGAATCTTATCTTTCATTCCCTTAGGAGGTACTGCAACCATTTCAGTTGGTGCTGCAAGAGTACGCTTCTTGGCCGTAGCCAATGCTGATTTTGCTAACCTCTTTTTCACTCCAGATCCTTCCTCAATTCCTGCCATTATTCTACTATGGAATCGATTCAGAACTCGTGGAACGCACAACATAATGTGTGGCTTAATGACTTGTACTTCATTTACTAGATTTAGTAAATCAGATACGAAGTGAACTTCAACTCCAAAGTAAATCATTGCACTCATATCTCCTGCTTGAGCAAGAGAATGTGCGAATGGCAGGAAACATGCAGTTCTCCTACCTGGCCATAGTGGAGCTCTACCCTGTATGGCTAGAATATTATGCAACACGTTCCAGTTGGATAGCATTACTGCCTTGGGGACTCCACTAGTTCCGGATGTAAAAATTAGACTTGCTAGTTTCGTATGATCCATGCATGGGTCATTTACTGGTTCAGCAGCCCGACCTGCATTGATGAAATCCATCCATGTCCGGACATTAACTCCTTCTGGTATTGTTTCAGGCATTTCATTATCGAGAATTACAACTCCACCGATTGGCCATTCAGAATCACCTTTATTTTCAGCGAAACTAGTAAGCAGTGATGGATTTGCAACGAACAAAATTGAAGGAGTAGCCAAATCATAACAATAGACAGATTCTTTCATTTTCATGTTCGTATACACAGCGGATGCTGCTGCACCGATCATATTTGCTGCATAGAAAATCATNGCGAATTGAGGACTTGTATCAACGATTTGTAGTACTCTNTCATCTTCTTTNACNCCTGCAGCTCTCATNCCAGCAGCAAGAGCCTGAACATTATCNTGGAATTGCCCTCTGGTAATNGGCACTCTTTCCATTCCTTCGCTAGGAACATAAGTGCATTGAACGGTGTCCGCACCCCAAAGGTCAACAGATTTCCTTANCATGTCATANAGGGTNTTAGGATCTCCATATTTCTCATCAGGTTTAGACCAATCTCGATCTAGAGGTAGGGGTTTNAGNGCTTCTGGAGGNGGGTTCCACATGTTACTCACTCTTGANCGACGGGGGGGTCTACTCATGAAGGATGCGATTGATTTGAACTGATATAATTCTAGAANGCGTGATCATTTTCACTCTATTTATTATATGCTATTGAGTATCATTAANATNTATGTCCAACAATTCGACTGCCCTCATTATTGGTATCATTTTCTTGTTAGGTCTTTTTGCAGGNGGTGGAGCAGTCTATTTATTGTCNAGTGGAGATTCTACTTCCAATGATATAGAAAATGATTCAAATTCGGGTGAGAATTTNGATGATNATGAAAAAAATGAATTTGATGATAAATCAGATGATTCAGACAATACAAANCCTCAGACAAACAATACTTCCAATCTCAAGGTTTTAGCTTTGCATGGTGGAGGAGAATCATCATCTTCATTCCAAAATCAACAAGGAATGCAAGATTTACGTAATGCNCTTCCTGAATTTGAATTTATTTTTGCTCAATCTCCNGAACAAGGTGGAGTTTGGATTAATGATGTTCCAGGTGGAAAAGATAGCTACACAGAAGATAGAGATTGGGCAGATTCTTCAATCAATTATCTAGATAACTTNGTAGAAAANAATGGTCCATTTTATGCCATTCTAGGTTATTCCCAAGGTGCCGCTATGATTCCTATTTATCTTGCAAATTCTGACTCTTCTTTTGACAAGGTTTTGTTGTTTAATGGGTATATGGAAACATTGCATCATGGTTTGATGGATACAGTTGAAGAAAAAGCTCCATTTGACATACCNGCNCTAATTTTTGAAGGTGAGCAAGATGTTTTTGCTTANGGGTCAGCAGAATTAGCAGGTAATTTTTCTTCTTCATTACATCTAGTAAGTAGTTCTGCGGACCATCATCTTCCTTACAGTAGTGATGAAACCTTTGATCAAGTAGTTGAATTTTTAAGAAATTCATCTTCTAATTCTGTAGTCGAAAATAATAATTCTTCTAATCAATCAAACGAAACATTGGATGATGATGAAACTACACCCTTAGCTGAACAATGTTTAGGTGGACATTCTAATTTAGCCATGCATATTCATCCTTGGATAAAGTTGACAGTTCGGGGCACTGAGATTCCAATTCCAAATAATATGGGAATTGATACTTCTGTCTGCCCAAATGCAATGCATCTATTGCATACTCACGATGATACTGGAAAGTTACACATCGAAACATATGAGCCGACAACAGTAAATCTATCCCTTTTCTTTGCAGTATGGAATATTTCTGAATCAGGTGATTCAACATTTGATCCATTATTCCATGACTTAGAGAATGTTACAATCACTGTTGATGGAGTAGAGCAAGCAGTAGGAATAAGTGAGATAATCTTTGAAGATACTATTTCTATTGATGTTGTTTTTGATGATAGGTCACCTGATTCAGATGGAGATGGTGTAGATGATATTTCAGATATTTGTGAAGGACATGACGATAATACAGATTGGGATAACGATGGGATTCCAGATGGTTGTGATGATGATGATGATGGCGATGGAGTCAATGATGAAAATGATCAATGTCCTGGTTTTGATGATAGCCTCGATTCAGATGGAGATGGACTTCCAGATGATTGTGATGCAGTAGATGGAACTGTTTACGACCCGTCTGATTTAGGTNTGTTTTGGGTGGATAAATTTCTTTGTCAAAATGGTACTGGAANAGGAGTTGATGATTACAATACTTCGGGTGATGACAATCATATCTGTTCAGTGACTATCACACTAGAGAATGATACTGTNACNATTAGTTCCAATGGNATTCCTAATCACGATCTTGAATCTGGTCCCGGATGTTGTACTTCTGCTCAGTCATACACATGGGTAGTTCCACGTTCTCCAACCAATGACACTACAGGTGGGCATAATTCTGCCAATTGTCCCGAAGCAAATGGGGATTATCAGTGTGCAGCTGATAGAGGAGATATAGCAATTGCAATCAATGGAGTACCAATCTTTGGTCCCGAAGATGGACCTGGAGGTGATGCGGTAGCTTCCAATGAGGGAGTTTACGAGGAAGACAGACAACATATCTGGTTAGGTCTTTGTCATGGACATTCTGGTCCAGGTGGAGTATACCACTATCATGCAGATGGAAACTGTGTTCATTGGCATCCTAATGAAACGGCTGGAGAAGGTTGGAGAGACTATTCTTTCCCTTCCTCAACAAACACTGGTGAAGCATCAGACGTAATTGGTATTGCTTTTGATGGGTATCCGATTTATGGAGTATATGGGGACGATGGCACAGGACAAATTGTAGAGATGAAATCATCATATCGTTTGAAATCTGGTCAAAATGGATACAATGGAATAGATGATTACGAATATGTATCTGGTTTGGGTCATTTGGATGTTTGCAATGGTCATTTTGGACCAACACCTGATTTCCCTCAGGGGATATATCACTATCATTCTACAATAGAAAACGGAATAGGAGAAATGGGCTTTCCTTATTTCTTAATTTGTTATCATGGTGAAGTTTCTGATGGAGGAGATGGAGNAGATGGTNGCGATCCATGTGCAGGATATGGTGAAACTTGGGGTCCAGGCATTGGTCCTCCACCAGACGGATGCGGAGGAGGGGGCGGAGGTCCCGGACAGCAATCTACTGATACTATTCCTCTGGATCAGCAGTTTGTTTTTGATTGGACTAATCTTGTTGTTCTAACGATTTTGAGTGTTATTGGCTTGCGATTAATTCGTCAACGCTCATGATTGAATTAGTGCATTTTTGAATACCTTTCTCCAATCTTCTCCACCATTTCGATTAGCAAATGGGTTCGCAGGACTGGGGTGAGGGATTCCATCTAGTTCCACACCATCCTCTTTNNTGAAAATCTCNTCTATTCGTTTTTGAGCGTATCTTCCAACCCCAATTACTCGTTTTATTTGTAAAATTTGTACAACATTTTTCAGATGCTTATCACAAATTTCCGCTAATTGCGTAGAAACAGTCCCTGTCAACTTGTCAGGGGTAATGTTTCTTCCTTTTTCATCAAACATCCACAGTGGACAGTGGTTTACGATGAAAACTTCTCCTCCAGCAGCATTTTCTGGACCATATATTTCAGATAACGACCCCCATATTCTGGTTCCTGAAACTTCTGGTTTTGGATGTTCTAACCCTATTACTGGACGTTTTGGGTGAGTATTCAGTGGTGATCCAACTTCTAGTCCTGTGATTTTCAAAACCTCACGAACCATTTTTGGACAACCAAAGGGGATTCCTGTATTTCCCATCCCATGTCCAGGATTCATCCCAACAAGTAGGATATTTGCACCCATNCCCCCATGTCTTCGAATATATTCTGAATGNGGGTTCCATGCGTATTCTAGAGGATTGTAAGCGAATTCAATTTTTGAAGAATTTTTGATTAATCGAGGAATGATTTCATTTGCTTTTACCCTTAGAGTATCTGCATTTTCTAACAATTGTTCTACAATATTCAATTTCTCACCTCCATTACCAATGTTGCTATTTCTGGCATTTNAATATCTNTTGCATCAAATACATCNTGAATATTTTCAAATGCGGGAGAATCNGAATTCATCGACAGTCTATTGGCTCTTGTTGATACAATCTTCCATGCAGCTTTGTCACCGATTCCCGGAATAGATCTAAATTGTCGTTCAGTCATTACATTTGGGTCTAGTCCTATTTCGATACCTGTAAGGCTTCTAGAACCATGTCCAGTTACGATTACGTCGCTACTTGTCTCTAGAGGAATATGGTAATTCACACCCATTAGAATTGGATATGCTCCAATTTGTCTTCCCATCGTCAATCCTGGTTTTCCATAAATTGATGGGTTTTGATGAATCTCATTTGTAACATGCCGAGGTAGTCTTGTTCTTCCATCATGTGCTTCCCAATACAAGTCATTTAATCTCTGACCAATAGGAAACATTTCTTTGAGCAATGGTGTATCAATTTCNTCTCTAACCCATTGCTTGAATTTCTTGAACGGTTTTTCATTCACTTCCTGAAATCCTTTTCCTTCAACTTGCCGGATATTGATCCTTCGGACCCATAATCCTGCATGTTTTAGAGAGTTCAAAAGATCTTGATTATATCTGTATGAATCATCAGTTTCGCCTCTAAGACCGGCTATAAAATTCAGACCTGGAAGAAGTTTGGGAAGACCTCGTTCGCCCCTTTCTTTTCCATATTTATTGATCAAATCTATTGCTGTATGTAATTGTTTAGAGTCACAATTTAGCCAATTCTCAACATGTACTTGAGGGTCAGCTGATTCTAGTCCAAATGATAAAACTGCACCGTCAGAAAGAGTTTCTACAAGTGTTTTGGTAATCTCTTCTGAAGGTTCTAAATTTTCTGCAATTATGCTCGGATTTCCGTTATCTACATGAAGAGTTTTGATTCGTTCATCTTCTCTAATTCCATGAAGAAGTTTAGCTATTGGTTCAGGATTAGGGATTGGATATTCTAGTTCAACAACCCCCTCTGCCATATAGGTGAAAACGTCAGTCATACCACCAAGTCGGACATGTCTAACTCCGTTATCTGCGGCAATCCTAATTTCTTCAATTACATCTTCAGGAGTTCTCCAGAGAGGTACTCCTTTTTTCGGTTCAATACAAAATTTACAACCTCTTTTGTATCGTACACAGCCTTGGTAAACTTCTACTTCGTATGTTAGTGGCCCTGGTTTTTCCTCAGTACCAATATCGGGATGATGCTTTACTGCTAAACTTGAGGCACCTTCTCTCGCCCACTTTGACCATTGTTCAGCGGTTCTCCTTTTGTGGGCCCATTCCCCATTTTCCAAATAATGATTCAATGTTGCATCTGTATCTTGAACAGCCAGAAATAATCCCTTCCTTAATGGACTCCATCCTTGTTGTCTCCATCCTCTAATTGCCCATCCCCCTGCAATAATCGGTATTTCTCTTGGGAATGATCGAATCATAGAATCTGTTTCCTTCAAAGAAATTGGCGTTCCTCTGAGGTATTTTCCCGGTACTACTGCCCCAGCAATTAATACAATTCCTTGCAATGTTCCTTCTTTGATACACTGTGGTCTTTCTCCTAATCTCCATTGATCGATTGTAATGAATTCATACTCGATGTTTTTTGAACTTAGTAATCCGCAGACGTAACGGATGTGAAAACCTACATAGGGTGGTACACCGAATGCCGCTGGTTCATCTTCATATCCATCAATGACCAACCAAGTCATTCGTCCCACTCAATCTCTCTTAGGGGTATTAGGCTATCATTCTAAGCGTAAATTCAGTTTCTACGCCTACGGTCTCCACGACCTTTGCCGTTTCCACGGCCTCCCTTTCTTCCTCCTCCACCAGAGTTTGCTTCTTCGAATCGGAGTCTCCTTCCGCCCAATTTGATATCTTTCATTGCTTTAATTGCAGCTCTTCCTTGGTCAGGATCATCAAAAACAATGAATCCAAATCCTTTGGGGGAACCTTCTCGATCTGTAACGATATCTACCTTTTTTAGGGAACCATGAGGTTCTACAACTTCTCTAATTTCTTCTTCAGTTGCNNTGTGAGGTAAACCTCCTACGAACACTTTGAGTCCTGCTGCCTTCTCTGCTTCNTGTTTCATTTTNTTGATTACTTCTCTTTCTTTTGCGAATTCTTCTTGAGATACCTCGCCAGATTTTACTTTGTCCATACAATCTCTACATCGTATAGGTTTACCAGGAGTTGGTTGGAATGGTACCTTGGTAGCAACTTCACAAAGCGTACATGTTGCAGCATGCATCTCTCTTCTTGGCCGCCCATCTCTACCGGTTGGTTTTCTGATTTGACTGTTAGGCATTTTGTGATTTTCTCCTCGGCGGAAATCTGCCATAGGTGAAAGATAAGGACGAGCTCCATCATGCCCTAATCGCCCATCCATTTCTTCGGTCCACCTTTCTCCTCCACGATTTAGAGGAGAAAGATCGACATCTTCAGGTATTATGTGTCCATATCCGTAACCATTTGACAGAGCCCGATATCCTGTATAGTCACAACGTTCACATTTTACATTTTGATCTGGAGTTGTATCACTTACATTTAGAAAAATTCCACAGACTGGACATATGGAGTGAAGTACTCCTAAAGAGGGATCTCCTTTACAGGATGCCTTTACCATTGGTTCTGATTGAATTACCCTTGCTCTAACTATGTCTCTACTTCTCATCCCATCTCCAGGAGATGGCATGAATCTGTCAACAATTTCCGAGACAAAAATATCTGCTGTTCTATGAAGAGCATCTTGAGTTCTGTTGGCATTTTCTCGGCCTTCAATATGTAGAATTTCTATCTCTGCAGTTTTTGAATGAAGACGAGAAACACGCCCAATGATTACTTCTCCTTCTTGAGGAATTTTAGGTGTAGAAACTGAAGCGATTACATCTACAACTTCTTCACCGATACTTAGTGTCCCTGAACGTAGAGCAACCCATTGATTCTGATGTCTACCAATGCCCGATCCAGTAACTATGTCGTCGCTCAAAGAAAGGCTTGTACCTGGGGTAACAAACGAACCATCTGAGGGGCTCATGTTACCAGCGACTGAATGGTTCCCTATCAATTCGCCGACCGCTTTATCCACCACATAGCCGCCTCAGTCGTACTTCTTTTCTTTGTATGATGAGAGTATATTGGAGGCATAGGAAGATCTACTTCCATCCATCTTTTGGCAAACCATCCTGAGGATTCTGCCCATGATTCGATATGTCTAGCACCTCGACCGTGTAACAAATGAATGGATTCGTTAGCACATCTCACGGCTGTGTCAAGAAATGGACGATCGGCGCGAGGTGTTTGTCTTCCCCATGGAGGATTCATTAATACAATATCACGACGAATTTCATCATGATTAATCAATCGAACATCTCCATTTAGAATTCTACATCTCTCTCCTAAATTTAATGATGCGATTGCATCTTGAAGCGATTTACAAACTTCCTCATCTATTTCGATGAAAATAGCATTTGGAGCTCCAAGAAGAAGAGCCCCTATACCGAGAATACCATTACCTGCTCCCAAATCAATTATTCCATCTGTATCTTCAAAAGGTTCTTCTGAATTAATTGAATATAACCACCTTGCAGCAGTCTCGCCATCAGTCCCATACTGTTCAAGGGCTGGTTCCCTGAAAGGATGAGAAGGCAAATTTGACAGAGTCATTGCAAGATGCCGAAGCCTCATGACCTTTGGTAGAGGTTATGACGAATGAATCAAGCGCCACCCAGACGCCTTCCAGTGCGAAAAGGGTCGTTAACAGGTTGTTGCGGATTAGGAGGGGTTTGAGGAGGATTTCTACTACCTGATTTCGCCTGTTGAATAGCTGCCGCCTCCTGCTTGAGTTTCATGACCAAATCTAATCCAGGCATACGTTCTCCACAGTATCGACAGAACTTGGCCATATCGGCCTGTTCTCTTCCACATTCTGTGCAGTGCACCATAATCTTACGATTTCCTATTTGCGTTTGAATCTTTGTTACTGAAACATTCCGACTACCATAGTCCAAACGTCAATACCTGCAACAGATGCTCTTTCTGATACATCTAGGAATTTTGGATGTTCCATAATTCCGGTCATATCTAATCCATCGGCCTTTAGCATCTCAATTGTCTGTCTAACTTCTACTTTTAGAGGTGATTCAGTATTTTCTTCTGCTACGACTTCAATTATTTCGTCGACTACATTATCATCATCTTCAATTTCATCATCTTGAACTTCCTCATTTTGAATTTCTTTTTCCATAGTTGGCTCGGAATTTAATGTTTCATTAATTTCTTCCTTAGAAGAAAGATGAGTGAAACATTTCCCTTGGAAATCAAGGGGGTCAAAAGGTAGTAAAATAGTCGATGAATCAGAAGCATCTGGATGTTTAAAACAGGTCCAAGTTACTGTAGAAAAGTCACAATTTGAAGTGGGACTAACATCTATTTCAGAGCGATTCCAATGGTTGGAGACCAAAGGCTTCATCCAAATTCCAAGATCTTTCATTGCGATATCAATCAGATGTATAGAATGATCAAATGAATCAAATCCTGCATCTTTTATTTCTTCAAGATTAGAACGAGGCCGAAGATAAGTGGAGAAAACATCATCATTAATTTCTAGTCCTTCAATAATTAATTCATATTCTGGACGGAAAGATCTTGGCATGATGAGAAGCAATCTTGTTCGCTCTTTCTTCTCCACAGATCCTGCTAGTCCTCGAAAAGACCCTCTAGTCATTTTTGGAGCAGCCATACAGTGTGGACATCAAAGTGGGTTATAGCCCTCACCCGAAGATGATAATGGAATTATCCCTCGTCTCATTGAATCCAATTCAGCGAGAAGTATACATCCACCTGCTGCNCCTCTGATTGTATTTTCAGAGAATGCTGACCATTTTACANTATTTCCAGAGATNTCAGGAATTGTAGTGACAATTGCCATTCCTGNATGAAGGTTTTCTGCAGGATCTAAATTCTTGTTTGTAGCTCCAGCCCATCGATCTTTGTCTANNTCAATTGATTCTTTNACAATGATATGTGGTNTAGGGGAAGAAGGTAAATTANTACANATGNTTGGAGAAGAATTCATCCAATGTTCGATAATATGNTCTTTTTTAACATTTGAATTTGATTCTATNTCGATATGCACAATATGTCCAAAATCTCGATTAACTCGTTTACAAGATACANTTACACCAAATTCTGGCTTTNTTTCTTCATCTTTTTCAAAATNAGATAGTAAACGAATTAATTCCTGNTCAATTTTCTGGGCTTCTCCGGGAATACTNGGAGATGGTGTATTACCTAATCTGGTAGCNATCAATAATTCTAGCCCTCCTCCGGAAACNGATTGTTCTGTTTGAATAGAGATATTTTTGATATCTAACAAATCATAGATTGGTTTTATGGATATTGCAACTGGCATCACGGTACAGTTAGTGGAACATACAATTCCGAGTTCAGAAGAANCTAGAATTTCTAGATGATTTGAATTTACTTCTGGAATAACTAATGGNACCTCNTTTAGCATACGATNATATGATGCATTAGAATACACCATACAGCCTGATTTTACAAACAAAGGCTCAGATTCGGCTGCAATTTCAGAAGGCAGTGCGCTGAAAACTATCTGAATATCATTTTTCATGACAAATTCTCTACCTTCTTTCATTCCAACAATTGTAATATCTGGTAATGAAGGTCTTTTCTCATCAAGATGCCATGGAAGATCTAAGAGATTTTTACCAACAGAGTTAGGAGAGCCAACAACTCCTCTTAACTCAAAAAATGGATGATGACAAAGCCTTTGTTGGAATCTTTGGGATACCAAACCTCCTGAACCGAGGATGATGCATCCCAACTTAGGGCCTAACATAACAGACCGTGCCGGTCCATGTTTACTATTGAATCGTCGCCCATCATCTCGGATTTGGATTTAGATTATATCAAGGCCCTCTAACAGAGTAACATGGAATCAGACACTGTTCTGGTCACTGGAGGTGCTGGTTTCATTGGTCATCATCTAACCTCCACTCTTCTTTCTCAAGGTAGAAAAGTCAAAGTTTTGGATGATTTTTCATCAGGCACTGAATTACCTACTCATCCATTGTTAACGGTAATAGTGGGAGACATGTCTGAATCTTCGGTCAGAGAGGAAGCACTTCATGAGGTAAAATCAGTAATCAATTTAGCAGCTATCGCTTCTGTCCCTTTATGTGAAAGCAAACCTAAATTGAGTTCTAGAGTGAATTATTTAGCTGCTCAAGGACTATTCAAAGATGCTTTTAGATTAGGAGTTTCAACAATAATCCAGGCATCAACCTCAGCATTATACGGAGTTCCTAACGAATTACCTTTGACGGAAAAATCACCTACAAAACCTATCGGAAACTATGGTTTAGATAAACAAAAGGCGGAAGAATCACTACTTTCATTTCACGAACATCCTGTGTGTGCTCTAAGATTGTTTAATGTCTTCGGAGTGGGTCAGAAAAGAGATTCACCTTACAGTGGAGTCCTGACAATTTTCTCTGATAATATCAATAAAAATTTGCCGTTGAAAATATTTGGAGATGGTCATCAATCTCGAGATTTCATTCATGTTAATGATGTAGTTTCAGCATTTATTCTATGTCTGAATGATCTTGAGAATAATGGGACTAATTCTAAAGTATCTGGAAAGAAATTCAATGTTTGTTCGGGAAATTCAGTCACACTGTTAGAAGTTATTGATTCATTTTCTTCGTTTACAAATACAGATATTGAGGTTAATTTTGAATCTCCTAGAGAGGGAGACATACTGCATAGTTTGGGTTCTTTTGAATTTCTCAATAATCAAATAGATTGGAAACCATCTGAAAATTTCACAGAGCGTTTACGAGAATTATTATGAAATCGGTTTTCGAACAAATCTTCTTTTGATAATCTTCATTGCAATTCGAATCCCATCTCCTACAGAACCTAGTTTTGAACGACCAATTCTGATGTCATAATGGATTGGAATTTCATGAATTTTCAGTTGATTATATGCTGCTGAGGTATACATTTCTGCTTCAATTTCAAAACCGGTTGAGTTGAGTTTCATCTTATCTATCGAATCTCTAGTTAGAAGCCAAAATCCTGTACATAAATCAGAGATATATGCTCGATGTAAGAAAACAGCTAACCAAGTGAGAATATGATTGCCCAACCAATTTCTTCTCGTCATTGCTCCATTCTCTATCTTGCCTTTCATTCTGGATCCTATTACAATATCTGCATTTTCTTCCTCTAATTTTTGAATAAATTGTGGAATCTCTTCAGGACTATATGTCCCGTCAGCATCCATCATAACTAATACTGAATCGTCTGATTTCATGAAATTTGCAAATGCTTCTCTCAACCCTCTTCCTTTACCTGAACCTCCATGTTGTTCAATAATTTCACAATTTAATTGACTTGCTAATTCTATTGTTCCATCAGTAGATCCTCCATCAACAACAACAATTCTAATGTTCCAGCCTTTTGATGAAATTTCTTCAAAAGGAATTCTATTTACCACATTTTGCAAAGCCTTTGCTTCATCAAGCGTCGGAAGCAAAATTGTGATTCCACGCTTTTTCATGTTTATTCCTCAAATTTCTGAAATCTCAAACCAATGTATCCAAACTCCATTTGAATCAATTAGCCGATCACCTCTCCCAGATAAAGCAGTAGGATTTATCCAATTTTTATTATCAGTATCGGCATTTATTTCGATAGTCAAAAGTCCAGTGTCACCAATATTTACCAAAGTAGTGATCATCTGAACTGAACCTTCAGTATTTCTTTCAATTGTCGTAGAATTTCCACCGCTAGAAGCTGTTATTGAAACAGTTTGATCAGGAGGTGCTTCAATTAATGCTGAAACTCTGACCATGGAAGATCTCATTCCTCTGGACGTTTCAACATCCATTGAAATCGAACCATCCTTCAAGAATGAACGATTTTCAGGCACAGGAGAATTTGACCATTCGTATAATCCAGTCCATGGAGAAGCCCTCCAATCACAACCTAATTGACAAAATACTTCATTTATTCCAAGTATCATAATTTCTCTTGTAGATTCCTCAGTAGGTATTTCTTGAAATTGCCATATTCTACTGCCTTCATGTTCAGAAATAATGGACCAATGATCTGAGGATGCAAGAAGAAACCCTACTTCCCCTCTTGGACTTGATATTGCGTGTGTAATTCCTAAGTTTTTCAACCGAGTAATATCATCATTTAGTATTGCGTTATATGTTTGATATTGTATATTCTCTCTCACTTCTAAAATCCCTAAATTTGGAAATGCAGTCCTTTGCAATTCACTATCCACATCCAGCAAATAACCCCACGGTCTATTTTCAATGAATACTATAGCATTGTCTGGAAGATCCACTGATTCATGAATTATGCGATCGCCCTCTGTTCTAACCCAAAGTTCTGAATGTTGATGTAATGTCGTGAACCAGCCAATCGTTAGGAATAACAGTGAAGCACAAATCGCAAAGGAGAATTGTAAGAAATATTCAGAAATTTTCCTTGGATTCGCGTGAAAATATTCTTTAGATTCATCGCCATTTTCAANAATTCTTTTCTTCTTTTTCATCATCCTTAATTGGATATATGGTGCTAATCCCAAAGCGCCTAAAGATGCTAGAGGAATATGGAATCCATGCATTGACATACTGTATAGGATGTAAGAAATAAGAGTTAGAAATCCTATTCCAATTATGCCTTCCATTAAGTGGACTAAACTAAGGGTCCAAATTAATGAGAACCAAATTATCATGATTTTTCCCTCCAATGAATTTCTACTTCTCCAAGCGCCCCAAATTGCCANAAGGATGAGCGGGCCATTCCATTTGATTAGATCTAAACCTCCTTGCCATCCATATTCTGCTAGAATTGCATCATCCTGTACTCGAGGAGCAAAAATTCCTGCAGCAATAAAGAGAGAAACACCAATCAACAAACTTGAACCAATTATTACATTATTTCTTTCTGAATTTTCATCATTGGAATTGGATCCAACTAGCATTCTTCCTACGATTAAAAGAATGAGATATATCGCACCACTTGGGTGAATTACCCCCGCAAATGCAACCGAAAGAATAGCTACTGAATCTTGTTTAGGAGATCTTTTTTCATTATTCAAAACTACGAGTAACCCTATTACAAATCCTAATTGAGATAGCACTGTCGGATATCCTGAATCAAACATTTTTGCAAATAGACCTGCACTAAGAACCATCGAGACTAACATAGCTCCACCTGCTCCAAATCTAGCGAAAACACCTGCCAAACTAGCACACAAAAGTCCCATTCCTAAATGACCGATTAGGGAAACAGATGTCGCTGAATCAATCCCTGTAATTGTCATGATATATGCAGCAGTCGAAGGTAAGGCGGGAGGATAGGTCCAATGTCCAACCGTGGGAGGNGGTAAATCCGTAGTTCCTGTTGATGCAAGAGTATCAGCGAGTGTTGCAAATCCNATCCAATCTATTCCNAATGGTTCAGTAAAAAGGAAATGAGGTGATAGCAAACCAATAATTCCTGCACCAGAGGCAATAATTATCCACAAGTCATCTGTAGAGAATTTCCATTGAGTTAAGTTATCATTAGATTCATTTTTCTTCAAATCTGATGATTTTTTTTGTCGTTCTGTTCTTTCTATTTGAGTTTCCAATTTCTCCCAAGGACTAGTATGGACTGTGTTATTGTAGTTTATAGTACTAAATTTCCTTGATGAAAATTCCATAAAACCCCACACAACAAAAATTGATAGAATTCGTAATTCCCCGAAAAGAAGCACACTCCATCCTATAATTCCTAGTAGCAGGAATAATGAGATTCCAGGTACAATCAACAATCTTTGAGCATCAGTTCGAGCAGGATCTAAACGATTGAGAAATCTATCAGACATCCATAGACACGGAGCAATTAACAGTATAATTGCAACTACTTGCCGGAGAAAATCTCCCTCTATTTCCATGGTCCCACATGAACTATGACAGATGAGGACCCTCATAGCGGATTCCCTCTTCGGATGGGTTATGGTGGACTGGGATAGTGAAACATTTCATCCCATAGTAATTTTTCCTGAAGAACCAAAAGTGCTAGACCTGAGCGGTTCATCAGACTACGGAATAGATGGAGTAAAATGGACAATTGGGAAATATGACGAGGTTCGTTCGATTTACACAACTGACTTGTTTAATGATGGAAGAACTGTACATGTTGGTTTGGANTTAGGTGGTCCAGTTGGCACCCCTGTTCATTCATTCTGTGCTGGAGTTGTTTACGCTGTAGGATATAATTCTAAACCAGGTGATTATGGTCATACCATAGTTACAAAACATGAAATCGATGGAAATGATGTTTGGGCATTATACGGCCATCTCGATGAAATGACAACTCATTCTTGGAATTCTGGTGATTTAGTTGAAACAGGGCAATTGATTGGGAGATTTGGTTCGGAGAAAGAGAATGGTGGTTGGCCTCCACACGTACATTTTCAACTTTCATTGATTGAACCTGAAGGATTCGATCTTCCGGGTGTAGTTCATCCTAATGATAGAGAATGGGCTCTCACAGTATTTCCTGATCCTAGATTGGTTCTAGGACCGCTTTATTGATNAATTGGAATTTTTGATAGATGTGCCTTGAGNTCATTTATTGGACCAATACTTGTTGGATCTTTACCTCTTAGAAGTGCCAAAGCGATAGACAACCAATCACTCATATGAGCACCATGAAGAATACATTCTGCTAAAGATTCTCCTTGGCATTCGAGAATAGTAGTAGGTACATTTGACAGAGTTTCTAATGTCCATTCTGTTCTTATTCCAATTCTTTCATCCATTCCGTTCCAAACGAAAATAATTAGATGTATATCAGACGCATTTTCGTTCTCTCCCCAAGCAACGATTTCATTATGATGAAGTTCAGGAAGGATTGAGGAAGTGGCTAATATGCCAGAATTTTCGTTNAACTGTGTTCTACATCTGTATCCAATAGTTCCCAAAAATGGAGTAGACATAATTTGAATTCGCTTTNCATGTATTTGTTTTGCAATCTGTATAATTTCTCCATCGCCATTTATTATATCNAGGTTTTTTGANGATTTTTCAAGTCGCTGCAACATTTCTTCCTTTTCAGTATTCATAGGGAGTAATCCCATCGTCCAACAGATGTTTAGTTGAGTTCCAAAGATATGTCCAAGAGCACTTCTCGGTGGTTGACCACTTGGGACACTAATCCAGACTCCATTTTCTTGACCGTCTAGAATCTCTTCTAGTTTTCCTCCCGATGAAATTCCAATAACTGTTCCACCTTCCCGAATTGCCATTTTCACTCCGTGTAGCGTTTCCTCAGTATTTCCAGAGTATGAAGTAGCTAGTATTAGCCAGTCAGGACCCCACCATGAGGGTAGACNATAATCCTTCCAACTCACAAAAGGAAGACCACCTTCTCGATTTGAAATATCAGATAATAACATACCTCCTGCACCTGATCCTCCAACTCCCAAACATAGTATCCCTGNCCAATCATTCTCAATGTCNAGTCCGAGATCTTTTGTCANAGNGNATCGTAGAGCATNNGGGAATTTAGTTGTCCAACCTATCATATCTGAAGGGTCTAGTGTTTCTGCCAATTCAATCATTGTAGGGTTTGATTCCATCTTATTTCCCTCACTGTTCGCCTCTNGTACGAGGCATGCACGTCCATTCCCCCTCTATCAAACAGATGCGCACTTTTGTGTCATCTGTNCTGATATCATACGCAACAGACAATGTTCTAACTGAGAAATCATTAGGATCNAGAATTTCTACTGCTGAATCATCACGTCGNAAAATATCCACCTTGTAATGGTCTTTCTTTTGAGAAANTACCACGCATTTTTCTAAATCTCTCCAAGTAGCTCCTGTACGTTCATATCTATCCATTGCTAAGAGAATTGGTCCATCTTTTTGCCANGTATCTANTCTCCAGAATCTTTTCCTAAATTTGATTACATCTCCAATTCCATAAGCCGGTTTTCTATACAATAATGTGAGTCTGGTTATGTCTACTCCATCTTTATGTCCAACAGTTGTTGAAGTTTCTTTAGTTTGTCCACCATGAGCGTTGACTAACTTACGACCCCACATTCTTGCCATAGCTTTGGAACCCAATTGAAGGTCCCATCCTCCTGTAACCGGTCCCTCTTTCGTAATGAAGAACATTGGGTCTTCTGGAGAATCTACTAACATATCATCTAATGACATTCTAAGTTCTTTTATTTCATCATCCTCTAATCGACGACCGGCAGATCTCAGTTGCATTACTGCCTCAAAATATGCTCCTGCTTTACGAGTNCAAGTCTGACAAACCCCATTTGATGTTTGTAATAACGCCTCATGATTATCTTCAAATTGAAATCCTTCAATATCTCCTTTTATNGCAACNGTCAATCTTGATGTTCGATCATCGATTAGATCTGCATGTAATTCTAAATCTAGATTTTTTGCATCAGGATGAACTGAAAGAGCTTCCATTGCTCGAAATTCCATTAGGTCATCATGATTCATTCTTCCGAATCGTCCNTCAATAAGGATCATTTCACACTTAGGACATCTTGTTTGTTGAATTCTCTCTGGGAATTTAGAAAGATAATTCCGAGCNCGGAANCAGACTTCGCATAACCTTTCATTAGTTAGTGGAGGAGGATTTCCGCAAGCAATGCAGAAAGGATCTCCCTTTGACATGACTCCCCCTCAATACAATGGGGTTCACTGTTAAACTTCAAGCGATTGGTNATCATTCTTCTTTAGAATCAACATTATTCGCTATCGAATTCAACTGGGCAGGTTCTTCATTANTACGTTTTTTTCCTCGTCTTTCATCCGCTTCTAGAGCTGCTGCCAATCTTTCTTCGACTAATTTTANTCTTCTAGAAGTATAAATTGAATGTCCTATAAGTATGGCAATAAGTGCAAGATATGCAGTCGTCAAGGCTAACATATCATTCATATTGAATCCTCCAAATCAGACAATAAAATCTCTAGTTGTTGCTCAGTTTTCAGTAGTCTATTAGTCATCAGAGCCTGTCCAACAAAAAGTATCTGCATTGANGCAGCCCCTATCATCCATATCAATAGTATNGATGGATCTACCCCACTATCTTCNTTACCTCCTCCGATTAATGGGCCCGGATGTCGTTCTTGCCACCATCTAGTTGCCATGTATGTAAGAGGAACTAAGCCNAATCCAAAAATTCCAACAGATGAAAGAGTATCTCTCTTTTGNTGAGTATCTTCTGAATTCATNTCACCCAAAGTAAAGAAAAGTGCNACTCCTGCTAAAACTGCGAAACTGTTGAGCCTNATATCTTGAAAATCCCATGGCACACCCCATTCTGCTGCCCCCCAAATTGGCCCAGAAATTAGAACTCCAAGGGAATACAATAAACCAAGTTGTGCACCTATTATTGCTAATCTCCATCCTCGCTCTGAGCGTTTAATGTACCAACTTAGAGATCCNCCAAACAACAGAGCAAATCCTGAAAATGATACCCAAGCGAAAGGAACGTGGACAAATAGAATTCTATATGATTCAGGAGCGTTCCAGTCATCTCCCATACTTGGAGCCTGAATTAATGCCAACCAAATCGTTAACATGAAACCTAATAATCCGAGATATACGAGCACTGGACCAACCTTGCGTGACCCGCCCATAACAAGCCGTGAAGCAGATGATGTTTGAATCATCGTATACTATCATTCATGAAGAGCCCATGCAAGTAAGAATAAACCAATATTCGTGGCAAATGCAATTATCACTCCAGTCCACGCTTCTCTCATTGCCTCTAATGTTGCAGCTTCTAACGCACTACACAATGTCAGCAGAACCCAAGCAAATGGAATCATTAGTAAAACCATCAAGCCTGGCCTACCTCCTGAGCCAAATCTATGATGAATTAAACCTGAAACTGCACTCACATCTANCATAATAGCAGGTATAATTAGGAACAAAATATATCCTTGAATAGTATTTGGAGTAGGTAATAANACAAATATTCCAATCACTCCTAAAATTACAGGGATAAAACTCATTGATGCAATTGTAATTTCAAAACTGAGTGAGCCCTGTTTCGCGACACTCCACATTCCTCCCATTTCTCTATGATTTAGCCTATCGATAACTGCNGGTCGAACCAATGCNGANATCATGGCNGGNGCAAGAGCAAGAGCTGCTAATCCTANGTTGGAGATATCTGAATCAATTAGTCCACTTCCAAGGAGTATTCCAAANGCNAGGATGCCTGGAATCCATCTNGCNGATGGTGTAGCCATTTCTCGTAGATCAAGTCGAAAATTCCATTTCAACATTGATTCTTTACGAGAAAACGATGAGGATTTAATCGGCAGTGTAATNTGTGTACTGTGATTTGTTCTCTCAATAGTTATTCCATTATCAAATAAAATCTCTGAATCTTTATCTTGAATATTCTGAATAATTGGGTCATGAGTTGATATGATTACTGAATGACCTGAATCATTCAGTCTTTTTATGCTTGAAATTAAGGTATTTCTTCCCTTTTCATCTAAGCCGACTGATGGTTCATCAAGNAGAATAGGAATAGGCTCTAAGGATGATTCTCCAACTGCAATTGCACTAGCAACTTCTAGTCTGCGTCGTAATCCTCCGGACAGATTGGCAATTCTATCATGTCGTCTGTGATCTAATCCCCATTCTACTAACAGTTCNGTTTCTGCCTCCTCTGAAAATGATTTTTCATACATACTTAGAATGGTTCTAAGATGCTCCTCTACGGTTGAACTGGATGTGCATCCTCCCAATTGAGGACACCAACCAATNGTTCCTCCTGACATTGCATGTCTGCCTTCTGAATCACGTATCAATTTGCCATTATGCANAAGTTCTCCTTCAGATAATGGAAGAAGTCCAGCCAATGTTTGCAACAGTGTAGATTTCCCTCCTCCNTTTGGCCCGGTTAACAAAATCAAATCACCAGAATAAATATTCAAATCAACTTTTTCTAACACTAGATTGTTTCCACGTAGAACAGAAATAGCTCTCAGACTCAGTAGCGAGTCTTGGCCATCCATGCAGGGGCATTCGGGGCCTTGATTTGATACTCTCGGATGAAAAATAACCGGAGAATCCATGAATTTCGTCTCTTAGGACACAATGGGTNGAGGGGATGTCANAGCCACTGAATTTCCTTGAATTGACCCNAGGAGACTCAATTTGGTTACTACTATTTGTTGCNGCNGCAATAGTTCCGTATGTACAATCATTCAGAATGAAAACGCCTATTTCTCTTGCAACAGTTTTATCCTTAATGTTGGTTGCAACTTTACAATTCATTCATGCATTTGTGAGTAGTTGGTTTTCTTCAGATTTTGATCCTGTATATTTTGGGGCTTTAATTCCTCAATTTGTAACAGAACCAATCCATATTCATCGTATGATTTCTGCTGGTTGGCTACATGGTAGTGCAATGCACGTCGTTGGAAATGTATTGGTTGTTGCTCTAGTTGGGCTGCCTTTAGAGGGTAGATTAGGTGCTAAAAGGTGGATGATTATCTATGTTCTAGGTTTGTTGGGAGGAAACCTTGCTTGGTGGGGCACTCATATGGATTCCTGGACTCCTGCATTAGGCGCATCAGGAGCATGTTTCGGTCTTCTCGGGGCATATCTTGCTTGTTGGCCAAATGATAAAATTGTATTTCCGTTAATTTTTCTAATCAGAGAATGGCCAGTTGGTCTTGTTGCNGTNATTAGGTTAGGATTCGAAGTTTACTACGTTTATGGAGCTCAATCTGGCACAATGGGCTCTACAAACGTGGCGCATTTGGCTCATATTGGTGGTTTCTTTCTTTGTTTTGCAATGGGGAGAATAGTTGCAAGAGGCGCCCCATCAGAACTTGATGATTCTAGCACAAGTCCGTATTCTATGGGAGGTTCTTCAATTCCTAAGATTCCTGAATTAAATTCATTACATCCGTGGGAAAATTCAGAATTCCCTCTGAATGACAAGGCAAAGAGAGTAATGGATAGGTTACTTGAAGAGGGAGATGAATTCGAAACTAGGGTTGCTTGGTTGGAAGAATTGATCGAAGTTGCTCAATGTCCAGATTGTGGATCGGAGATAATCATGGATAAAGGAGGCCATTCTATCCGGTGTTCTACTCGCAAAGACCATATTCAATGGCCATAGCGGTTTTATTGGACATATACGCATGTGGCCTTATATCGCGAATGGTTCTCCAAGGAATAGGTGACAACATGGGGAATTTACGGATTTCGAACATAATCATGTTCTCAATCCTCATTCTTTCTGGTTTCGCTCAGGCAACTGATATACATGATATTGACCATCAGGACGAGATATTCCCTGTGATAATAGATGGACTCCCACCTTTGATGTGTGGTGACGAGATTTGCCCTCTCAAAAACCGTCTTCATGAATCAATTCCTTCTGATGTGCTTCCTCCAGTGGAAAAGAATGGATGGTGGTTTTCTTACGGTCCTGATAGAGATTCCAACGGTATGGATGATAGATTACAGCGGATTATTTCATCAGAATACGAATCTGAGTCTCCAACATCAATTATTGGAAAAGATGGAAGAGATACTGTGGCAATTGTTGTCGATTATGCTTGGCACCCGTCATCTCAAGAGATTCGTTCATTGACTGAGGTTCTAATGAATCATGGTTGGGTTGGAATTGAGGGTGGAGCATGGTTCCAAGTTTTGGAATCAATTGACTCCATCACTGTCGACAAAGTCCCAGTTTCTGCTCTACTGGACATATGGAAATTATCTGGAGTTGTAGTTCTAGAACAACAAAATGTAATGGTGCCTTTGTTGGATATATCCGTTCCATCTATGCATGTCAGTTCTGGCGCCACCTCTTCTCCTTCGGCCCACGATCAAAATCCCTCNATTCGAGGAGATGGTGTAGTTATCGCAATTCTTGATACAGGTGTTGATAATGAGCATAGATCCTTGAATGATTTCGATGATCAAGATGATGATCCTGATAGCGANCCATTCTCTTATGACGATCATAAATTTGTTTGTGGATATGATGCTACTGCAGTAGCAGGAGGGAATCCAAGCGAGTGTGATGATCCTGACGACGGAGCAGGTCATGGTACTCATGTCGCAGGAACTGCACTCGGAACGGGTAGTTCCTCAAGGCAACATGTTGGAGTTGCTCCAGGGTCATATTTAGTTGATGTAAAGGTTTTAACAGACGCTGGTGGAACCAACAGTCAAACGTCTATCAATGGATTACAGTGGACAATCAATAATCGAGATACTGATTGGGATAATGGAAATCAAACTGGAATAGATATCGCTTCTATGTCTTTGGGTTCTGTCTCTGCTCCAAATAGTGACGATACAGGAGACAATGGATCTTCTGCTGAGGCTCGTTTAGTTAACAATGCATCAGAAAATGGTATTGTAATGGTATGTGCTATGGGCAATGATGGACGACAACGAGTTCCATCTCCAGCAAGTGCGGATGAATGTATTTCTGTAGCTGCGATTGATGACAAAAGTACGATAGACAGATCGGATGATTCAATCGCAGATTATTCAAATTGGGGTCCAAGAGATGACGATTTAGACGATGATGAAATGGATGAACTAAAACCAGATGTTTCAGCACCAGGAACGGATATTATTGCTCCTCAACATGCTTCAGGCTCAAATCCAATACTTGATTCGAATGCTGATAATGATTATACTGAAATGAGTGGAACTAGTATGGCTACTCCACATGTTTCTGGGTTAATCGCTTTGATGCTACAAGATTCACCAAATCTAGATCCTGAAGAAATTAAGGAAATTTTACAGGAAAATTCGGAAGTTAGGGGTAGTCCATACGATTCTGATATCCATCCATTATGGAATGAAAAATATGGGTANGGAATGGTAGATGCTGCATTACTATTCGACCTAGATTCAGGTGGAGGAGGAGGAGATCCTGGAGATCCTGGAAATCCTAGCGACCCACAAGATCCTGTTGACATCAATGGATGGCTTATGTTCCAAAATCCTAGCACTGGTTCATACTTCACTTCTGGTCTTTCTACAGCAATTCGGGGTAATTTAACAGATAAAGCTCCAGATGGTACAGATTCTGTTGAATATAGATTATACTACACCACTTGTGAAGAAGGATGCCTAAAACAGGTTGAGGGACAAAATGGAGTGGTGGATATAAATGAAGAAGAGGAATTTTTCATTACTCTGAATATCCCGGATAATTTGCATGAATTGCCAGATTTTCATCTTGGATGGAATTGGGATAGTTATGAATTGAAGATTGTTACAAGGGCTCATGATTCAGTAAACGGTACCTATGGAGAAAACATTTCTAGATGGTTCAATTTAGGGTGGTACGACATTGCTCTTGAAACACCCACTGGTATTTCATCAGTAAATGGAGAAGTCGAAGTAACTGGAACTCGTTCTGGTTATCAAAATCATGAATTACAATACAGGGTTGGAAATAGTGAATGGAAGACTTCGTTAGAGTTTGATTCTGCAGACTATCAGGAAGAAGATAGAGAATGGACATGGTATTGGAATACTCTTGAAGAGGAAAATGGAGAACGAATTACCCCAGATGGTCAGTATAGTTTTGCAGTTCGAATAGTTGGAGAGAATGACTACGTTACCAAAGAAATTCGGAGAGATGTTGTTGTTGATAATGATCCTCCGGCTGCGGAATTAGAGATGGAACAATCTTTATCATTTACAATAAATGGTTTACTTCGAGATCAAGCATATGTCAACACTGATATTGGAGTAATTGGAATAATGAGAAATATTGGGGATAAAATTGCTGAGGATGTACCGTTAGAATTACGAGTAGATGGCGCCCTGAAGTACGAACTTACAGTGGCTAGAATCGAACCAGGCTCATCCGTTGAAGTTGTTATGTATTGGGTTCCTACTGATTCTGGAACACCTACAATTGAGATGTTAATTGATCCTGCAAATTCCCTTGCGAATGAAGATAATGTATACGGGAATACAGTTTCTTCGACATATACGATTTTAGACAGACCAAATGGAGTTGATATTAATCTCATTGATGGAATAGTTCAGACTTCTCCAGATATTCCTCGTTCTGGTGAGCAATTCCAACTGAAGGTTCCCGTAGAGAACATCGGTAGTGAAACTGCCACATCAGTTCTTTTTACAGTTGAATTTGAAACTGAAATGGGTTGGTTAGAATATAGTAACTTTACAGAATCAGTTATTTCCGGTGGCACAGTAACAAATGTACCGATTTCTTTGATATCTAACGATTCATCTATTCTTCATATTCGGGTCAAGGCCACACCTTCACTAGATCTAAATTGGGAAAATAATGAACAAACATATTGGATACCATTAGTTAATGCAACGTTAGGAGCTTCACGTTCTGTTGCCACCTTGAGTGATGTAGAAATTCCATTACAATTATCCTTAACCGGAAGAGAAGGACACTTGATTAGTGTCGATGCTCGGTCGCTAAGCATACACAGGGTTTCTTCACAATTGAATGTTCAAACATGTAAGAGAGATTTTGATGATAGGTGGATGGGTGCTATCGCCACGACTTCTGTTGGTGATGGATTAACTCATGTTACATGGACTGGACAGAAATTGGACGAATTTGGTTTTTACAGGACTCATCTATATTACACTACAATAGATGAATCTTGTCAATCTCCCCCAACTATTGACTTAATGGAACCGTTACTATCTTCAGAGGGTTCTTACTTTGGTCTTGATATAGATGTAAACGGAGATACCGTTGCTATTGCTGGATATTATCGAGATATTTTCAATGCAGGGTCATACACAGATACAACATCAGTTTTCACAATCCATTCGACTACTTCTTTTGACAATTCTTCTTGGATAATTTCTGACCCCGTAATTCCAAATATTGTAATTGATCATTCTTCTGTTTCACCANTTGATATCGAAGTAGGAGAAGAATTTACTCATCTTCTTTATACTCATAGTGAGGAACTTCCATCTGGATCCGTGGTTGATGCGATTTGGTATGCTCATGGNGATTTAGGAAATGAGAACTGGTTATTNCGAAAGGATGTAGTTGAAGATGGAGATAATCCTGTTATGCTTGTTCTGTCGGAAGATGGAATCGATCGAATTTATACTGCATGGACAATCGGAGATGGTTACTCAATGCAATTAACCCTGACAGAGGCAGATACTTCATTTGATCAGAAAAACGATACATCTATGTCTACTCCAGGAATAAGACATATTTCCCTTATCGATAAAAATGGCCAGGTTTTCATTGTGATGGACGCTGTTGGAACCAATAATCAGCCATTAGTCGGAGTAGGTATTTTTGATGAAGATATAGGTATTGGAATTAGGTTGAGCCCAGGTCGTCTTCTCGATGCCCAATATAGTTCAGAAAATGAAGAACTTGTTATTTTGATAGATGTCTTAGGGCAGGTTCGTCTACGTGCATTAGTTTTCGATCAACCACTGGAACAATCATCCACTAATCCTTTTGATAGACTTAGAATTATCNTAGGTGTTGATTCGAACACATGGAGAACGATTTCTCTTTTAGGTGGAGTGGCTTGTATTTCAGCCAATATCTTACTTGGAATGATTTTGGTTGTTCGTAGACAAAGAAGCAGATCTAAGGTAAAGATAGGAGTTGTTTCTATTGATGAATTTGATGATTCAGATATCGAAATGCTCCCTGAAAGCCCTATTGTGATATCAGTACCTGATGAAGAAGACGAACAAGAAGAGGTTGTAACTGAAGTTACNGTTGAATCTCAAGAGNAACCAGAACCGGATTCAAAAGAGGTTCACGTAAAAAGTCCAAGACAAGAACGCCGACTAAAGAGACAACAAGCGAAAACCCTCCATGAGCTTGGTGAATTACCCTTACCTCCACCTCCTGGTTCTCCATCTTTAGGGGATTTACCTCCACCTCCTGGTTCTCCATCTTTAGGGGATTTACCTCCACCTCCTGGTTCTCCATCTTTGGGGATCCTTCTGCTCATTTAGGGATCCNCCACCTCCTAANCCTTCGACTCTTGGGATGGCGGATAGACAAGTATCTTGTCCTTCTTGTACTGCCGTATTTACTTTGAGAAATCCAAGTATTTCTGTTGTTGATTGTCCNGTATGTGATGAGAGATTTGGAGTTTGATTGCCATGTGTGGCATAATCGGATATATCGGTGATAGAAATGCAATGCCAATTCTGATCAAGGGTCTAAATCGTCTTGAGTACCGTGGATATGATTCTTCAGGAATTGCGGTGAAGAATGATTCCATCCAAGTTCACAAGACAATTGGGAGGATTCAAGATTTAGAATCTATTCTTCCAGATCAAATTGACGGAACTATCGGTATTGCCCATACTCGTTGGGCTACACATGGAGGAGTAACAAATAACAATGCTCATCCTCATCTTTCAATGGACAAANATATAGCAATTGTACATAATGGAATTATTGAGAATTCATCTGCGATAAGAAAAATCCTTGAAAATAATGGTATTATTTTCAATTCTGAGACGGATACTGAAGTCATTGTGCATTTAATTTCTCGAGCACGTAAAGAAGGATTAGATCCTCTTGATTCTGTCAGAAGTGCATTACAAGTATTACGTGGAACATGGGGATTATGTGTGATGTTTCATGATTCAAATCAAATCATTTGTGCTAGAAATGGTTCACCGTTAGTTATAGGATTAGGAGAATCTGAGATGTTTATTTCTAGTGATCCTCATCCATTAGGAGAACATACTCAAAAGGTAGTTTACTTAGAGGATGGTGATATTGCAGTTGTATCCAAAGATGGACTTAGTACNCATCGAATTGAAGGTTCTACNGATCATAAGGTAGTTACTATCGAAGANCAATGGGGTGACTCGGAACTCGGTGATTATCCACATTATATGTTGAAAGAAATCCACGAACAGCCTGAAGCATTACGTCAATGTATTTCTGGAAGAACTTTGTTGAGTGAAGGAACAGCTAGATTAGGAGGATTGAATATGTCTAAAAGAACAATGAAGGCTATTCCTCATGTACGATTAATAGGATGTGGAACTGCTCTTTATGCCGCTCAAGTAGGACGTTTAGCCATAGAACATTTAGCCAGAGTCCCCTCTTTTGCCCACGTTGCATCAGAATTTAGACAAAATGATCCAGTGATTGATCCTAAAGCATTACATTTTGCAGTTAGTCAGTCTGGTGAAACTGCTGATACTTTGGCTGCTGTAAAGTATATTCAAGAAAATGATGCTGAGGTTAGAGGAGTCATCAATGTTGTAGGCTCATCTGTTGCCAGACAATGTGGCCATGGAGTTTACATCCATTCTGGTCCAGAACAAGCAGTTGCATCAACTAAAGCTTTCACAAATATGATTGCTGCATTGAATTTATTTGCTCTACAAATTGGACGTTCCCGAAATCTTCCACGAGCAGCAGGACGTTCTCTAGTCAAGGCGATGAGAGAACTTCCTACACAAGCAGAATCGATCATTAATTCCTCTGCACCTTATCAGGAAGCAGTTCAAGCAATCAAGGATGCTAAATCAGTATTATTTCTTGGAAGAGGTTTTTCCGCTCCAGTCGCCAATGAAGGGGCTCTAAAATTGATGGAAATAGCATATATCCCATGTCTAGCTTATCCTGCTGGTGAGATGAAGCATGGACCTATCGCTCTACTCGAAGAAGGAAGTCCAGTTGTAGTAATTGCACCCGATGATATTCAGAGAGATAAGACGATTTCAAATATTCAAGAATGTAAAGCAAGAGGTGCTAAAATCATTCTTATTCATACTGAAGGAGATAATATTGCTGAGCATGGTGATATTTGTTTCACAATACCTCCGACAGAGGAATCATTGAGTCCAATGCTTAGTGTAATACCATTACAATTAATTGCATACCATACCGCACTTCAGTTAGATAGAAATGTAGACAGGCCTAGAAATTTAGCAAAATCAGTCACTGTTGAGTGATTAACTGATTGAGAATTTTTGTTCACTAGGATTCCATACCCATTGATGATAACCAAGAACATGATCCGTGTGCCTCATTTTGACTATTGCTAACTTTCTAGAGACATGATCTCCAGTTCTTTCCATCGTTAGGTGAATAACACCATCAGAAAGGTAGTCTTCTACTCCGAATTCTCCAAATTGCTTCTTTTCTTCTCCTGTCATCTCACATATGAAGAATGCTGTAAGGCCTAGGCGTCTAACTGCTTCAAACAACTTGAAAATAGCATCTCTTGGATTTGGCATTTTTGTCAGCGTAAAGAAAGCACCCAGTGAATCGAAAACAAGAACATCGAAACCAATTGATTCTCTATAATTGGTTAATTGTCTGATTAATTGACCCATCCAATCAACTTCTGAATCAAGTATTTTCTTATTATCAAGTTGAACACGTAAGTCAGCTAAATCAATAATTGCAATAGACGATCTAACTTTAGGGTCTTCAATATCCATTCCCATATTGGCCATATGTCCCTGTAGGGAAGATTTCCCTTGTTCCATTGTGACATAGATTCCACTTGCTTGCCCATCTCTTACGGCATTATAGAGCATAGAAAAACCAAGACTTGATTTCATCGAACCACTGACGCCGGCTAGTAGCACTATATGGCCTTGAGGTATCCCTCCTTGCATTCTTTGATCAAGCCCATTTACAAATGTCGGGATTCGCTTATTGGCGTCGCTCATATGTTCACCAATCGTCAGGAGGCACGGGGAGGAAATAAACGCCTCCATGGTGTGAGTGTAAATATGGCTGAAAGAATTCGCCTAGCTTCAGCGTCGTCCAGACGAATGGAATGGTTAACAGAACACCTTCCAAATTCAATCGAAATAAATGTAAAACCACTTGCCGGAGATGAGAAAATATCTGAAGGTGAAGTTTCATCTCAGGTTGCATTTGTATTAGAAGATAAAATTACAAGAGCAAAGATTCAATATTTCCTTGAAAAACAAAAAGCACTAGACAATAATTCAATCTCTCCTCCAAATATTTGGATAGTAGGAGATACTCTTGTTGAGGATCCAAATGATGTTTACACTGCTCTAGGGCAACCTGTAGATGAAATATCTGCTTTGAGGATGTTACTAGATATTTCTGGATGTAGGCATTTGGTGTGGTCTGCAACTGCGATAATTGATTTTAGATTAGAAGAACCGAGAATAGATAGATTTCTCGAATCCTCAGTTGTAGAGTTTGAAAAACTAGATGAGCACGTATTGGAAAATCTCATTTCTTCTGAATCATGGAGAGGAAAGGCAGGTGGATATGATTTGGCTGGACCTGCAAAAAAATATTCAAAATTGATTAAAGGGGAATTAGTTACAGTTCTTGGATTTTCAAATGAAGCAATTATGCATTTACGTGAAATCACTCTTCAGATTTGAATTCATAAGGATCCAATGGCTCATTGATTTCATTCCAAAACATTGGTATTCGTTGCCACGAACCTTCTTCAGGAATTAATTCTTCTTTCCACCATGAAGCCATTCTGAATAATGCTAATATGAATGGTAATGCGATAACTAATGATCTAAGTTTTATTGGTAAATTCTGAAAAATTTGTCCTCTAAGAAAAGGGGCAGAGATCGTAATTGTAGCAATAACTACGATGATACTGGTAGGCCATCCATTTTTTCGCTCCTCCTCTCTTCTGTGTAAATGATCTTCATGTATGGTTGAGATATAGCCTGTAGTTATTCCTACAGCAATGGGAATTATCACTAAAAATCCATTACCTAAGTAAACAAATAATCTTGGCGAGTTTTCATCTATAATCCAAAAATAAATAGAAAATAATCCAATTAATGGAATTAACAGGGATGAAATAACAATTAGTGCATTATAATGCCCTCCTGCTAAAGATCTAAGGATAATACGATGTGGATTAATCATTAATCCAAGAGTTAGAATCAAACTTCCTCTAAGAAGATACGGAATTGAATTCTCTATTTGACCTAAATACCAAATTACCTCACTGAATGAATGTACAAGAATAATTATTCCTAGGATTATACTCCTAGAAGAGAGTTGATTTGTTGAGATGATTCCCCAACTCATTCTACGATTGAAATAGCTTAGAATTAATGCCCAACAAATTGGAGTCCATATCAGCCCTATGGTCAACCACATTGATAGAAACATTGCATCAATCTCATCTGAGAATAGTCCGAAAAAAATACAGATGAATGAACCTAAAACAATCGTCATTCCAGGCAAAATTCCTGAATAACCCACAGGATCAGAATTTTTTATTTTGTTATTCCTAAATAGAGTCTTAATCGGGTTCCAAAGATGGATATATTGGAATGCAAATGCAGACATACCAACCAGTAAAAATTTATAGAAAATTTCGATATCTCCAATGATAAGGCCCAAGAAAATGATTGATGTACCTGCAAGATTCAAGTTTTGAACCGACTTTAGAGAAGATTCTTGGTAAGGAATGAATTTATGGATAAAAGGAAGAACATCAAAACTTGCTCCAAGAGCGAAAGACATAATCCAACTATGTGATGCAACTATCGCCCCAATAATCGCAAATTGAACAATTGGTATTTCTCCAGTATTAACGATGCCATTTGGAGAAATAAAGGACCATAACCCACCTATGATGAAAAGAATAGCATTCAAAATTGCTGCCTGAGTAAGCTCAACATACGTCCCTGAGATAGATCCTAAATCATTAGTTTGAGAAACTAAATCTCCNCTAGAACCCATATCTTCGCCNCTCNTTTGAAATTAATNNATTAAAGAGTATTATTGTTGCAATCTTTNAGTCAAATTTTGTATTCTTTTAACTGTAGACTCTGATAANTGATGTTCAATTCCTTCTGTNTCGTGATGTGCAGTTGTTTCATCTATACCTAGATGTCGNAGAAATGAGAATAGAATGCCATGTCTTTCTCTCATCCATTCTGCATGCTGTCTCCCCTTTGGACAAAGTTTAACAGGTCTGTATGGGTTTTTTTCTATCCATCCTTCTTTTGCCATTTTTCCCAACATTCTAACTACCGTAGGTCTAGAAATTGCAAGATTAGAGGCAATATCNGAGACTCTTGCTTCTCCATGGATATCTTCTAATTCAACAATTATTTCTAAGAAATCTTCGATTCGGGTACTAACTCTAACATTTCTATTTTGCATTTCTCTGATATGTGCTGATTTCAAGCCTTCTAATCGTTCTTGTTCTTCCATTTNAGCACCTTANCATCATAATTATTTATTTTTCATCCAAGCCCANGTTCTNTCAATTCCTTCATNTAANGGTACTTCTGCGTTCCAACCTAATGCTTGTTGAGATTCAGAGATATCTGGCAATCTTCTTNATGTGTCTCCCGGATGTGCTGAAGTCTTGATTGGTTGTATAGNCGATCCACTTACTTCAANACACATCTCGACTAATTCTAANATTGAAGTTTCAACAATTGAACCGAGATTAAATGCTCTCCCACTTAATTCAGTTCCATCAATACCAATCTCTAATTCTCCAACCAGTTTAATTCCTCTAACAACATCTTCAACCCATGTAAAGCATCTAGTTTGTGTCCCATCTCCATGAATTTCCATTGGTTCTTCTGATATACATTTTTCAAGAAGCATAGATACGACTTGTCCATGGCTATCTCCTGGTAATCTGGGTCCATATGAGTTGAATGGCCTGACAATTCTTGCATCAATTGAATGTGTTCGAATTGCATGTTGAACTAATAATTCTCCAATATATTTTGATGCTCCATATGAATGACGTTGATGAATGTGAGACGGAGAAAAAATACTATCGCTATGGATTCCTAAAGGCATTGTTGTTTGTTCACCCCAAGCTTCCGGGCTACTAGTAAAAATAAATCGTGCTCCTTGAGAGGTAGCGAAATTCAATGCATTCTCCAAAGTGTCATGGTTGACTCTAACGACCAAATCGGGCCTTTCATGAAACCATCTAGTTCCGTTTATCGCAGCCAGATGGTATACCACATCTACACTGCCTCCCAAACGACGAAGTGCAATTTCAAAACTTTCAGGATTACTAGCATCCTTCATTACAATATGAAATGGAATCCCCATTTCTGCGGCTGATGCTTTACAATTTTCCAGATTTTTTTGTTTACCTCTGAACATATCGTCAATAACACAAACTTCGTTAAAATCAAGCAGAAGAGCCTCGCATAGATGACTTCCAAGGAACCCTGCCCCTCCTGTAACGACGACTCTCATGGCTATCAGAGGGGGTTGTATCGTAAGTGCTTCACCCCTTCAAGCATCACATCTTTGAATTACTTCTAATCGTACAGTTCCGTTTTCTAATTTCATTACTATTTCATCTCCCGAATTTATCTCTAGACATGGGTCTTCATCGAATTTTGTTGCATAGGGTACCCCCAATAACGATGCAGCAGGCATTGAGAGTGGGCAAACATCTCGATTAACAATCCCCTTGGGACCTTTTCCAGTGTAGATTAGCCCCATCAAGACATAAGGTGCTACCGTAGATCCGGATCCTTTGGGATAAATCAAGATGGTATCTTCGATTGCTATTCCGTCTAAAGGATGTCCAGGATCTTCTATAACGCCTGAATCACGATTAACATATCCAAGATATGTGATTGGTACATCTGTTACCAATGCTTTTCCGTATATCTCCCATTCATTTTGGCTAGGTAGACTTTCTCCCTGAAGAGTGATTTTACCTGTCTGGTAAGTTTTTGCTGATTGAACAATTCCATGGCTTTTTTGTTCAAGCGTGGGTCTTTCTCCTTCAATTCTATAAGGATCAAATGCTATAGCAACGCATTCTTCAATTTTAGCTACACTAGTTGGCATATTATTCAGACCGCTCGTAAGATAGTGTTCTGCTTTTAGTGAATTAGTAATGAGATGATTATACTTTGTTCGATTGTAAGGAGTCACTTCTGGACAAGTATCTTTCAGAACCAGAGCACCAGCCTCTTCTAATAAGTTCACAGTGCCATCAATTTCTAGGGTTTTGTAGTTGTGACTTGATGTGAAAACCCACAATCTATGATTCTGAATTTTTTCACCTAACTCCATATGTGTTCTTACTGCAGCAGCTGTAGCACGAACTTCTCCTACGCTTGCTTGTGGACATCCTATTACGACTAAGTCAACTTCTCCTTTTGGAGCTAGTTCGTTGTACCTTGTTGTTAATTCATTTTCATTAAAAATTAGTTTAGATTGAATTTCTGAAGTATCCAATTCATTATCTTCAATCCATAACATAGGACAACCATAGTTTGCAGCTGCTGCTGTTAGAGATTTTAACATTTCAAAAGTCGGATTTTCGGGGAGGCCTTCAATCAAAGGCATAGGCCCCCATGGCATCTTCCAATCAGAAGATCGTTGAGCACCGATCCAGTCTCCAAGTATGCTCCAATCAGTAGGATCATCCATTTTACATTCAACATTTACTTTTATGTTTGGAGTTCTATTTTCAGGAAGATGGAGCCCCCATCTTGGAGCCCATCCCGTAAGAGCAGTGGCAAGGGCAGACAATCCTGATTCTCTATTTGTGATTAAAGAGGTGTATGAATTGGAAAAACATACTGCATTCGATTCTGCCCAAGATCCAATTCCTTCCTCTTCTATTCCCCTATCATAAGGCGTACAGGAAAGAGTTGCTTTTATTCCAAGTTTCATGTATGCATGTATAATCTCAAATTGTTGTTTGAGAAAATCAGGATATTCTATATCCATTTCATCCATTTTTTCATGGTCACATCCTGCACTGTTTAGTGTTGTAGGAATAGCGACTTGTCCATCTGGATCACTGGATAAATCTGATAGAAATGTGCGTAATCCATGGCCCCCTGTTAGCACACTAACCCCACTTACGTGTGAACTATTACATCTGATGAATTCTTTTGCTCCTGAGACAGACGCTAAGTCGACTACTAGTCTTGCCGCCTTTTGTTTTGTTTCTCCATGTTCTCCAGACATCATTGACATAAGTTCAGAAGGGATTTCCATAGTTTCACTTCCTAATTCTTTTTTGCAGCTAGAGGCTGTCTCCATCCTTGCCCAAATGCTCTTTTAGAGACTCGTGGAGAGGGGGACATCTGCCATCTTTTATGTTCGTTATTTGCAAAACGAAGAAGAAGATCAGAAATTAGTGCAATATTCAGCCCAGTGAATCCAGAAATTGCATCTGCATCTAAGCCTTCTTCCATGTGTAATCGCAATATTGAGTCCAATATTTCGTAAGGTGGGAGGCTATCTTGATCTGTCTGCTCTGGCGCCAATTCAGCTGATGGGGGTTTTGTCATGGTCGATTCGTTGATTGGCTCGTCACGACCTGATGATTTTGCTTCATTATTGATTGCTTTAGCCAATTCATAGACCTCAGTTTTCCATACATCTCCTAACGGAGAGTATCCTCCAGCCATATCGCCATATAATGTACAATATCCCATCGCAAGTTCTGATTTATTTCCTGTAGCAATCGCCATTGCTCCCCTTGCATTGGCAACACCCATTACCAGCATTCCTCTTAGTCGAGATTGTATATTCTCCGCGGCAACCGAATGCCCCTTTTCTAATTCATGAATTAATGTTGACTCTGCTGAATGATGAATTTCTTCTATAGACATAGATAGTAATTCCATTCCTAATTTTTCTGCTGTAAATTCTGCATCAGAGATAGAGTGATCACTAGAATGTCGACTAGGCATTGAAATCCCTACCACATTTTTTGAGCCTAAGGCTCGAACACAAATAGCAGCTGAAACAGCCGAATCTATCCCTCCACTCATCCCTAGGACCACTGATTCTAGTCCTGATTTTCTACAATAATCTCTAACCCCTACAGTAATCGCCTCTAGTAATTCTGTGTAGCGAGAGGTTATTGTGGGCTCTCCATCAAAAATTTCACAATCGATTACATCTTCTTCATTAAGTAATAGAAATTTACCACTTCGTTTTTCTACATCGATTAGTAAAATTCCTTCTTTCCATGCAGGAGCTTGAATCATATACCCATCTGGCCATGCAATTAGACTTCTCCCATCAAAAATTAGATCGTCATTTGCGCCTACTTGATTACAAAGTAGGAAGGGATGTTCTAGTGTTTTTGCAGCACATCTCGCAACTTCTGCTCGTGTATCTTGCTTTTCTATATGGTATGGAGATGAAGATAGGTTCAATGACATTTTCAGAGTTTCTCCATCGATAGAAAACGAAGACAATTGTTCAATTGGATCAACGGAGTAATCTGAGGGAACCAATCCCGCATGTTGCCAAGCATCTTCGCAAATTGTAACCCCTATATTTTGGCCATCTAGTAGCCTTAAAATTCCAGGTTTTGAATCAGAATGAAAATATCTTTCTTCATCAAACACATCGTATGTAGGAAGTAATTGTTTCTGAGTAACTACTCGAGTAGGACGATCAGGAATGATTCTAACAGCCCCATTTCCAGGTTTAGTTCGTTCTGCTTCGGGAGGAATCGGTGTTCCGACAATAGTAGGAATAGAAACTTGAATCGATTTTGTTGCTTCGATACATTGTCTAACAAATCCATGTTTCTCAAGTAAGTCTCTAGGCGGGTATCCTGAGATGGCTAATTCAGAACTAACTGCCAAGTCTGCTCCATTTTCTTGGGCAATTCCAACCGCATTTTCTATTGATTTAACATTAGCATCTATATCCCCTACAGTGTGATCTAATTGGAGAAGAGCAACTATCGTCATTGTTCCTTCGCCCCCCTCTCTAATCTCGGTTCATTGAACGTTCCGATTACTGGATATGAAATTTTATGTTTGATTTTTTTTAAATCAAGGCTTAATGACACGAAATTCCGTATTTCTTCAGTCGCCAATAGTTGTATGGCCATGGAGTTAAGAATCCAACAAGGAGCATGATTGGAATTACCCACCATGTCAATGTAGGTGATCCCATAATTAGAAGATCTGTAGCATTCATCGATGATTCCATTGCTATCATCGAAATAAGAGACATTCCAATAGCTACTCTAAATGCTTCTCTAATTCCTCCCATTTGTTTGATTAAGATGAAGGTCTCAAGTGCGATTGAGGTCATGATTCCATTGAACATTGCAAGAAACATAATCGACATATCATGCCAGCCAAGAGCATCAAGATAAGGAATAAATTGGAATGCCGCAATTGTACCAAAATCGCCTATACTACAACCCACTAGACACCATTTAGTGTTGTGTGCAGATTGTTTCCAAACACTTCTATCTCGCCAATTGAAATCATCTTTGATATTATTTAATTCTCCGGGAACTCCTATACTGTATCCAAGAGAAACAATTGCTTGTTCTGCCTTTTCGAGAGAGACTCCTTGAAAACTAACATTTCCTGACTCTAATTTTACATCGATATTGTAAGCACCATTCAATGAATTAAGTGCTTCTTCTACTCTTCCCACACATGACATACAAGTCATACCTGAGACTGTAGTTGAAACTACATCTTCCATGTTATGGGGTAATGAAGGTGGTATTTCAACCTCCGTTATGATTTGAATCCTTTCGCCCATCAGTTTGAAGACATCTTCCAAAGTCCGTCGGTTCATGCCTGCGCCTAAACCTGTGGGGGATCTGGACCCTGTTTCACTTGAAGAGAGTGTTATGCGTTTATGGTCTGATGAAGAAACATTTCAGCAAAGTATTGAGTCAAGACGTGGTAATACTCCTTTCATATTTTTAGAAGGACCTCCAACAGCCAACGGACGCCCAGGGATACATCACGTAGTTGCAAGGACCTACAAAGATTTAGTCTGCCGATGGAAGGCTATGGAAGGTCATTTTGTTGAGAGAAAGGGTGGTTGGGACACTCATGGGTTACCTGTGGAAATTGAGGTTCAGAAACGTCTTGATTTGATGAGCAACGAAGCCATAGAAGAATTTGGAATAGCCGAATTTAATGAAGAGTGCAGAAAATCCGTTTGGACGTATGAAGAAGCATGGAGAGAGATGACTGAAAGAATGGCTTTTTGGGTTGATTTAGATCAACCTTACGTTACTTTAGACAATAATTTCGTAGAATCTTGCTGGTGGGCTTTGAAACAAATGTTCGACAAAGGTCTACTCTACAGGGGACATAAGGTACTTCCTTACTGCCCCCAAACTGGAACATCTTATTCAAGCCACGAGGTAGCATTAGGATACAAAGAAGTAGAGGAGCCTTCCGTTTACGTTAAATTTAGATTGGAAAATTCTAATTCCTCTATCTTAGCGTGGACAACAACTCCCTGGACCCTCCCAGGTAATGTTGGTTTAGCAGTAGGCCCAGAGGTAAGTTATGTCAAAGTTCGAGTCCTTGAAGAACCTTCATCATGGGAAGGTTTTGGAGGTGCCTTAATTGGAGAAGAGTTGATTCTAGCAAAAGATCTAATGAAGGAAGTACTCCGTCATCATGTAGAAGTCATTGAAGAATTCCCAGGGTCTGAATTGATTGGCCTTTCTTATGCTCCTCTATTCCCTGAAGCGGTGGATGGTACCGAATCCTCTTCTGCTTGGACTGTTTTGGGCGCAGATTGGGTAACTACAACCGATGGGACTGGAGTTGTCCATACTGCAGTAATGTACGGTGAAGATGACTATAATTTAGGAATGGAAGTTGGTCTTCCGGCTCAACATACAGTGGACATGGATGGGCGTTTCGTAACAGGTACTCACCCACGTCTAGACAGCAGATATGTCAAGGATTGTGATGAAGAAATAATGGAAATTTTATCTGAGTCTAACCTTCTATATCGTGAAAAATCATATTCTCACGATTATCCTCATTGTTGGAGGACCGATCATCCTTTGCTGTACTATGCCATGGATTCTTGGTTTGTTAGAATGACAGCTGTCAAGGATCGTTTATTGGAGTTCAACGATCAAGTTGAGTGGGCACCAGATTGGGTTGGAGAAGGTCGATTCGGAGAATGGCTGAGAAATGTCAAGGATTGGGCGATTAGTAGAGAGCGATATTGGGGTACTCCATTACCTGTATGGCGTTCAGCATCTGGAGATATGAAATGTGTTGGTTCTATTTCAGAACTTCAAGTAGAGGTTGACAAGGCAAGAGCTGCAGGGATAGACAATCCCGAATGTCCTGATGATGTTGATCTTCATCGTCCAATTGTTGATCAGTTTGTTCTTGTTAGTGAAAATGGAGAACCGATGAATCGGGAACCGTTTGTAATGGATTGTTGGTTCGATTCCGGATGCGCTTCTTTTGCCCAATGGCATCATCCATTTGATAATCCTGAAACTTTTGAGAATAACTTTCCAATTGACTATATTTGCGAAGGAGTAGACCAGACTAGAGGTTGGTTTTACACTCTCTTAGCAGTTTCAACAACTGTGTTTGATTCACTTTGCTATAAGCGGTGTCTAAGTTTAGGATTAATCCTTGATGCTGAAGGAAAGAAAATGTCCAAATCCAGAGGGAATATTGTTGACCCCTGGGATCACTTTAATCGAGAGGGAGCAGATGCTACAAGATGGTATATGGTTACAGCAGGAGCGCCATGGAATCCATTGAAATTTGATCCTAATGGGGTGAGAGAAACGTATGGGAAAATGTTTTTGACATTATGGAACTGTTATCGTTTTCATGCAGATTATGCAGCTTTGGATGGTTTCGATCCTGATGATTCAACCAAATCGATTCCAATTCAAGACAGAACTCCTTTGGACAGATGGATATTAAGTCGTCTTTCAAATATTAGTCATTCGTATCACCAACAATTTGAGGATTGGAATTTTCATAAGGCTTGCAGAGATTTAGAGGAATTTGTTGTAAATGATTTATCCAATTGGTATGTTCGTAGATCACGAAGACGACTATGGGATGAAAATGAATCATCAGATAAGAGAGCCTGTCAATTAACTCTTCATGAGGTATTAACAGTATTATGTCGGTTGATGGCACCTGTAGCCCCTTACATGTCTGATGTCATTCACAGAAATTTGTGTGGGGGTGAAAGTGTTCACCTTGCAGATTGGCCAATGTTAAGTGCTGAATCTAATGTCGGTGATGATATCCTTCCACCTATCGATATGATGGTTGAAGCAAAGATGGAGATGGTTCGAACTCTCGCTGAAGCAGGTAGACGAATTAGGATTGAAGCGAGTCGGCGTCAACGACTTCCATGTCAGTCTGGATGGATTGTTGGAGGGCCAGATATTTCAGAATTTCATGAAATTTTAGCTGATGAATTAAATGTAGAATTATTAGAAACTGAAAAAGATTTAGATCGTTTCCAAAGAGTAGAACTTGCACCCAACCGTAAGGCCTTAGGGAAAAAGTGTCGACAAGATCTACCTTCAGTTCTAAAGGAATTAGATTCAGTAGATCCTGAATCGTTCCTTTTGGAGATTGAAGCAGGATTAGGTGCTTTAGCTGGATATGAGATAATTGCAGAAGATATCGAAATTCGAAGAGTCGAAAAAGAAGGGTTTGCTGCCTCAACGGTATCAATTGACGGCCCTGAAGGTCCAATTGATGTTAGTCTTGTTCTTGATCTTGCTCTAACTGAAAATCTACTTTCTAAGGGTCTTGCTAGAGACATTATTCGCCGAATTCAATCTAAAAGAAAAGATCTCGACTTAGAAGTTGATACTACAATTTCTCTTGAGGTTTGGTTACCTGAAAACGCTCCCGAATTATCTGAAATTGATAGTAAACATGTTAGTTCAGAGGTACGTGCATCATCTTCCAAATTCCATCGTATGAAAAGTGAAGATATCAGTGAATTAGATAGTTCCTTNGTAGATGTTTTCTCCCTNGATGGGGAATTTGATATTTCCTTCAAAATCATTCCATCNTAACCGATGTTCTCAATAACNCCCGAACTTCGATGTTTGTNGATGATGGGCCTAACAGAGATANCTGGAGTGGGNGAATCNCTCTCTCAAAGAATGATTGAAGCANTAGGGTCNGAGGAAGAAGTGTTCAGAACTTTATCTCAAGGTGATGTTACTAGCTTATCNTCNGTAGAAGGTGTTACCTCCACACGCGCAGTTCGATTAATTCAGAATTTTCGTGGTGAAGATGCAGATGTTTGTCAAAGCGTTGAAGCAACGAAATTACATGATAGGGTCCTCGAATCCATTAGTAGTTTCGCCAGCAGTACTGCAGCCAAAGATCGGATAGGTCTTTTNCGTCCATTATCTAAAGATTATATTGATTCCATTGAAACATGTAGAAAAATGTCTAAGTTAGCGTTAGAATTTGGTCTATCTTTCCCCAATTCATTGGAAAAATGGACTAAGTATTCATCTTCACTNTCAAATCCAAAAAGGGGTACAAGTAGAGTGGACAGGGTAATTGTTGTACCAGATTCAGAAACTNCCAAAAAATGTAATTCACTGTCAACTCGTTGTAGAATTGTGATTAGAGATTCAAACGAGACATGGAGTGATTACACTGTCTTTTCTAATGTAACATGGGTTGGTAAATCCGCTCCTACTTCCCCTCCCAATGGATGGATTTGTTTTCCATCGATTAATGAAATTGCTAGTTTAGTTCCTGAATTAAGTGTTGAATGGTTTGAATTAAATTCTGAAATATTAAATGCGATTCAAAAAATTAAGGAAAACGAATGGCCAGTTAGCCCGTTTTCTGAAAAAATTGAGGAATTAGTTGATCCGATTTCTAATTTAGATAAAATTCTAGAATCGCTAAAAGTAGATGACGGCGACCTTCAAATTCTAGAGAATGTGAAAGATGCGCTTTGGTCAGAAATTAAAGCAATTGAAGGAGGAATTAATGANGCAATTGTAGCNGGAACTTCTGATGCTCATCTTTCNATTGAGGGTGATGAAGTTTTATCTTTTTACGCAGATACTGAANGTTTGAATCGACGAATACAAGCNACTGTTGCAGACTCCATCGAGGATGCCAAACAAGCAGGAAGAAAAAGATTGGAATTATTTCTTCAAAACACATCCGTAAGAATTCCATTTGATTGGATTGAATCTGACTACCCGTGCATTGTTAGTCGTAAAGCTGTAGAAGANATAGAAGCTCAATTGGAAAACGCTATTGAATCAACNAAAAACAACGATCTCCTACAAAATGCTAGGATTGCTCAAGAATTGATAAATCCCTGTAAAGCTGCNATTTCTGGTTTAATTGAAATTGAGATGTGGTTGACAGTTGCAAGATGGGCAATTCATAATAGGTGTATAATGCCTGAATTAGTCTCAAAGAAATCTGGATTTGAAATCATAGATGGCCGCCATCTACTACTTGATTGTCCTCCTACTCCAATTTCATACGGATTAGGGTCAATAGCATCACAAGGAGATAGGCAACCACTCAGTCTTCTCTCAGGNGCGAATTCTGGAGGAAAAACAACATTANTGGAAACGATTGCAATGATTGCATTACTTGCTCANTCTGGTTTACCTGTTCCCGCCTCTTCAGCAAAGATTTCGTTAGTAGACGAGATACATATTTTGGCTAAGGTAAATGGGACTCAATCAGCTGGAGCTTTAGAACGAACACTTCTAAGATTAGCGGATGTGTTCGTTTCACAAAGTCAGAAACTAGTTCTTGCAGATGAACTAGAGGCCATAACTGAACCTGGGGCAGCTGCGCGTATTCTTTCAGGATTACTTTCCGTTGCAATGCAAAATAATACTAATACAGTGGTATTAGTTACTCATATTGGTAGTCAAATAAGAAATAATTTCCCAGGAGACATTAGAATCGACGGTATAGAAGCAAGAGGATTGGATGAGAATATGGAATTAGTAGTTGATAGAACACCTATTCGAAATCATCTCGCTCAATCAACTCCTGAGTTAATTGTTCGCAGATTAGCCGCTCGAGCACAAGGTCCTTCAGCATCAATTTTTGCATCTTTATCTGAAAGTTTCAAGAATTAATTGTGGAATACAAATCTGGGAGAAATAGTTCCAAACCAAAAAGAGGGTCCGGATCTGATGAATCATGGTAAGCAATTACTGAACCTCCATCAGGGAGAATGGTCATACTTGCAAAATCAAAACGAATATCTTGTCCTGCCCCAGACGTAGCATCTAAATCGCCTAATCCAAGAAATGTCATTGAATCTGGTTCAAGATTTTCTGAGTATTCTCTAACATGCCAAGCAATATCAATATCTGGTCCTTCAGAACTTTGGTACCTGACATTTAGAACAAATAAGTCTAAATTACCATTTGAATGAAACTCCCATTCTTCAATTTCTGATGCTTCTCCAGTTAGATCATATGTTTGATTTTTCCAAGTTTCCCCTCCATCATTAGAAATCATATGTTCAAAAATTAGTCCTGAATTAATGACACAGTGCAGATGTGAAGAAGAATCGAAAGCACAATATTCACTCGGTAAACTATTGCCTTCAATAGTAGTAGCTCTCCACCAGTTTAGAGAAGTGTCAAGGAAAGCATCTCCTCCATCGTTGAAGAAATTAGGAAAATAAGCACCTCCTGAAGGCACTGGAAACCCTCTCATTTCTTTGTGTGGTTTGGTATAATCCCAAGCCATCTCGAGGTCTTCTGCAACTAAATCTACTTCCATTACATCTAATTGTTCGTCACGATCTGGGAATTCAAAATAGTAGTAATTCAGTCCATCTGTTGACATTTGACCACCTCTGTTGGACGATTGATGCCAGAAGTTTGAGATNACTAGACTTGCCCATTCTCCACTTCCATAAGGTGCAGCAGCGTCAATTGGTCCTACAATTTCCATTTGCCATGATCTGTCATAGAATGGTTCTGTCAATCTGTTAAAACACCATGTCCAATCCTCATCTTCAGCATCCCAAAAGAAGGCATAGAATTGGTCGCCCCCGGATGAAGATGGATAAGGAAACCATCCCATCGCAATGATATCTCCAGTAGTCGTTTGAACGATACTACCTTCTCCCAGCCCTTCTTGACCAGGAACAGTAAGTTTAGGAGTTCTACAACTCAGATCCTGTACTACTGGAGGCATCCATTCTTGCCANGTATGCCCCCTATCTTCTGACCATGTTGGATATTCTCCGCCNAAGTTGAGAATCCATCCCCACTCTGTGGCGGCAAGATAGTGTTCACAGCAATTCCCTCCTTCTAAATTACCGAAAACGGCCCAAGATGAATTTCCCCAAGAGGCGTTAACTGTNGGATCTGGATGACTTACATTGAATGGCCTTATCCTATCTTCTCCTGTAAATCCTGCAGGGTCATCAATGTAGCTGAAACCTTCAGCCCAATCATTGCCTACTACAATTTCTTCATTCGAACCAAAACATCCTGGAATAAGTAAAACTAAGGTGGCAAGGATTGTTGAAATTCGACGCCAAGTCCCACCCTCCATGGTGTTATTTTGAGGGTGTACTTTTTGTGATTGTCGCTATTTTGGGTTTAATGATAGATGGTAGGGTTCAAGCCCTTGCTCTTACCATGGGTACTCATGGGCATCACCAGGCAGTACCAAGTTCTCTTTGCAATTGCTATTTTCTTGCTTATGCCATATTCCGGATCGGCGATAGGTGAAGCAAACGATGGTCTACATGTTTCAGANATNTTAGTTTCTTCTAATAATGAAAATTATGGAGGAACTGATTGGAATTGTGATGGAACATTTGGTAGTAACAGTGATCAATTTATTGAGTTATATAATCCAACATCTAGTTCNATTGATATTAGTGGATGGAGTTTAGAGTTCCAAGGTGCAGAATCAACCGATTCTTTCAGTATTTCAACTGCAACAACAGTAGCCGAAGGAAGTAGAATTGTATTTTTCAGAGCTTCTACTGGTATAGCATTGGATTATTTTGGTGGGGGTTCAGTAAGACTAATTGATTCCTCAGGTAATTTAGTTTCATCCATTGCGTTTGAGGGAGAAGATTCTGAATGGGACACTTCCTATGTTTCCGATTCTAGTGGAGTAGTCAGCAAAGTATCCCCTCCTACTCCCGGTTGGGGTCCTGGAGAAGATACTCCCTCTACTGGCCCAGGAGCTCCATGCCCTGAATCTGCTGAAGTGAGTCATACTGGGTCGTATGTCCTATCAGGAACAATCGTAACTATGGAATCCGAATCTAGTGTTCTTCTCAACGGCCATATCTTGGTCGAAGATGGAATTATATCCGCCGTTTGGTCAGAAGGTCAGACAATACCTAGNGCTGCTGAAGGTGTAGAAATTGTTGATACTGGAGGAATAATCTATCCAGGATTATTGGATGTCCACAATCATCCTCATTACAATGTAATCCCGATTTGGGATCATGGAACAAATGGTTGGGAAAATAGGTATCAATGGAGAACAGAATCAGAGTACAAGGACGCGATTACTAAGGTAGAAAATGGATTAAATGATGGAGGTTCTGATGGCTGTGGATTGATGGTAGAATCAATGAAACATGCTGAAGTTAAATCAATAGTTGGTGGAACCACTGTAATTCAAGGAGCGACTACGGAAAGCGAATCTACATTTGATTCNATTTTAGCCAGAAATATAGAGAAGGAAAATTTTGGCTCTGATGGAATAGAAACTCGTGTTGGTGGGTCTTGGTTCCCCACAGATTATTCAGGTTCTCATATCAAATCTAAGAAATCAGCAGGAACTCTTGATGCGTGGATGATCCATCTTTCTGAAGGAATAGATGAACCCTCTAGAGCAGANTTTGATTCTTTAGTNAANAATCAATTATTGATAGATGAATTAGTTGTTATTCATGGAACTGCTCTAACAGCGACAGAATTTGGGTTAATGGCTCAGGTAGATGCATCCTTAGTTTGGTCACCTATGTCCAATTTATTGTTATATGGCGATACTGCAGACATTTCTGCGGCAGATGATGCCGGTGTTTCAATTTCTATTTCTCCAGATTGGGCGCCTTCTGGAGCAAAGAATGTCTTACATGAAGTAAAAATTGCAGATTGGTGGGACACTAATGTACTGGGAGATAGATTTTCAGATTTTGAAATGGCTCAGATGCTTACCACTAATTCAGTAGATCAGGTTGGATGGACTGAGCATGTTGGTAGAATCAAGCCGGGTTTAGCAGCTGATTTTCTTGTGATTGATTCCTTTGATTCAAACCCTTATAGAAATTTAATTGAAGCTGTGGATCCGGACGTTCGTCTTGTAGTTGTAGCAGGAATACCTGTTTTCGGAGACATCGATTTAATGCAGATGATGACTAACGATACAGAAATAATCAGCGCTCCTGATTTTGATAAGGGAATAGATATTCGCTACGATGGTGTACCTTCAGGATCTCAGACTTATGCAGTAGTCGAACAAAAACTGAGAGACTGTTTAGAAGATCTTTCCATTGGACCTCGCCCTTTCGATCCATGGTATACGTTTGGCGATGAACGTTACTTTCGTGTTTTGAATAGTTCATTGACATTCCAGAATGGGCGTTCTGTAGATCTTTGGTCAGATTATTATGATATCAATCTTGATTCAAATGGAAATCGTACATCGTTNGAGNCTTCTGATCCTTCNACCTGGAANGGCGGAAGTTCAGAAAATCAGACAAANACAAATGATGATTCNAATAATAATGNNGAGAATGAAATAGAAGAAAATAATAGTATTTCAGTNGAAGATNTTCCACTTTTATGGCCAACNTTNGGTCCTTTNGGAGGNGAACAACATCCNTCAAATTCGTCNTTTGAACAAGGAATACATATTGAAGAATGTACNACAATTGTGCAGATAAAAGAAGATGGACAAGTCAGAGGATGCGGTTCAGTGGTAATTTTGATGCAGGAATCAAGCGGATGTTTCATTGAATCAGNATTATCTATTGAATATGTAGATACATGTCCTCAAAATTCTGTATGGGTCCAATCACATCCTGAGATTAGTGAATCATCTGGAGTTGATAAGTGGCCAGTTAGTCGTCTAGATCCAAGTTACACTCCNGGTGATGTTATCACATTCCCGGGGCTAACTTGCGCTGATCCAATNGTTGCACAAGCCTTAGTACTTCAAGATGGTAATCCGGTCAGGGTAGATGATAATCGAATTGGAGAATGGGAATGTAGACAAGCTATGAATTGGATAAACAAAATTGATTCTAACTCTCAATCTGATGATTCTCTTGATTCAGAACAATTAGATGAATCAGTTGCATCATCTTTGACGGGACAAGTTTGGTATTGGTTTGCAATTATTCTCACTATGGGCATTTTAGCAGGTTCTGTCTTTGCAATTATTCGCATAACTAAGAAATGATTACTTCAGAGACCATTCAACACCATCAGGAGTGTCTTTAACTTCAACTCCCATTTGTACAAGACGATCTCGAATTTCGTCTGCAGCCATCCAGTCTTTTGCATGACGGGCAATTGACCTTCGGGCTAGTAGACTCTCAACTTCATCTCGAATAGCAACTCTCCTTGGGTCTAATCTTGGATCAAAGATTGCCTTTGCAATTTCTTTTGAAGGTAGTACTCCAAGAATCAATCCGGCAATTTCTTCAATCCAATCAATAGAAAAAGATGCAAAAGATGCAGTATCACTTTCATCAATTTTTTCTGAATTAAGTACTTCTGAGATTATTTTTGCACCTGCTTGTACTTTAGACAATGCTAGTCTACTGTTTAGATCGTCATCCAAAGCACGTGCTGCTTCTTCTGCTAATGATTCAATAACACCAATTCTTTGACTCAAATATTCAGATGAAGTGATGTCTCCAGATGGAAGAGGAGGTAAAGGAGCTAATGCCTCTCCTTGTTCTTTTGAGATAATTGCCTGACCATATATTTCAGACAATTTTCGTTGATTTCCTTTTGCATCATCCAATAATTGTTCACTTACATCAATTGGATTTCGATAATGGGCATTTAGTAATGCATATCTCAATACAATTGGGTCATAAATCTGAAATGCGTCTTTTACAGTCCAGAAATTACCTAAGCTTTTACTCATTTTTTCTCCATCAACTCTTACAAATCCATTATGCATCCAGATACCAACAACTGGCTCTTTCCCAGTACAACATTCAGATTGAAATATCTCGGCTTCGTGGTGTGGGAATCTTAGATCGAACCCTCCTCCATGGATATCGAAGGAATCTCCAAAATGGTGTAAACTCATTGCACTACACTCAATATGCCATCCAGGTCGGCCTTTTCCCCAAGGAGAATCCCATGCAGGTTCTCCTGGTTTTGCTGATTTCCAAAGTGCGAAATCATTGTGTTCTCTTTTGTCAGAATTATCTAATCTGCCCGATCCTCCTGCTTGTACAGCGTCGATTGAATTTCCTGTTAAGATGCCGAATTTTTCAGGAGCCGAAGAAACTGAGAACCAAACTCCATCAGATGAGACGTACGCATGTTCTTTTTCGATTAATACTTCAATCATGTTGATGATTCCTTCTAGATGTTCAGTTACCCTTGGATAATGATCTGCTCTTTCAACTCCTAATGCATCCATTACTAGATAATAATCCTCTATGTTTCGATTTGCAACTTCAAGAAAGTTTACTCCTTCTTCATTTGCGATTTTTATTATTTTATCATCGATATCTGTAAAATTTTGTACGTAATCAACATCATAACCAGATGCTTCTAACCACCTATGAAGAAGATCGAAAGCAATGTAACATCGAGCGTGTCCAAGATGTGATGGGGAATAGGGCGTAATTCCACAAACATACATCTGAACCTTGCCCGGGACAGCAGGATGGAAAGGAACCTTTTCTTTCCTACGAGTGTCNTACAGGTGTAGGGTCATGTGCTTCTCANCCCTTGGGCAGCACNCTTCAACATAAATACGTGCGAACATCCTTACAATATCAGTAACAAAAATTCAAACNTGAGAAAATTCACGTAATACNATGAATCNGAAGTACAAGCGANTACTGGTCACAGGATGCACTGGTTTTCTCGGTCGGCAGGTNACTCAAGAATTCCTTTCCCGAGGATACTTTGTTAGAGGAACTACTCGTAGNGGTGAAGAATTACATTCTGAAATTATGAATGATTTTGATAATACTCCTTCACTTGAACTTCGCTGCCTTGATTTAGTTTCTGATGAGGGNTGGGAGTCGGCAATGAAAGATATTGATGCTGTAATTCATACNGCATCTCCATTTTCTGCTTACGAACCCAAGGATGAGCAAGAATTAATCAAACCTGCTAGAGAAGGAACAATACGAGTTTTGACTCATGGATATGAGGCNGGTATTCGAAAATTCGTCATTACATCATCTACTGCAGCTATTTCCGGAGCAACCCCAACAAGTAGGAACAAAATCTATTCACACAAAGATTGGACAAATTTGGATAGTAAAATTTCAGCATATACTAAGAGCAAAACCTTGGCAGAGTTAGCAGCATGGGATTTTGTAGANTCATATTCTGGTATTATTCTTACAACAATTAATCCAAATGTAATATTAGGCCCCCTACACAGTGGAACTCCTGGTACGTCATTGAGNATCATTGAATCGATAATTGATAGCTCTTACCCAGGGTTTCCAAAAATTAGTTTTGCTCCTGTGGATGTGCGTGATGTGGCTTGGATGCACGCAGAAGCAATTGAGAATTCTAATCTAGATGGTGAACGAATAATCATGGCTACATCTCCGATAAATATGCCTCAAATTGCTTCACATCTGAAGTCAGATGGTTGGAAGGTTTCTACTTGGGCACTTCCAAANTTTGTGGTTAAAATAATGGCACTCTTCATCAANGAAGCCAGATTAGTTTCTAGTGGTNTAGGGACTACTAACTACTACGATTGTTCAAACACAGAGAAAAGATCTGGATGGATTTCAAAATCACACAATGAAATGATACTATCTGCTGCTGAATCATTGAATCTTAGGTAGAGATTATTCGGAATCAAGTTTTCCGTGTATTCTAGCCCATCTAAATGATTGAATACAGGCATAAGTGAAAATTCCTCCGAGGACCAGCAGTAAAGCATGAGAAATAATCAAGATACCCGAGGAATCTGCATCTAACAGAATCATTGGTAACCTTAGTCCTCCCAAGGCACATAATAATCCAAACACTACAGCAATGTGCATGAACAACTTCCTACGAGATGGAAAACGGTCTGCAGCCGACCCCATAACAGCGATTGGTGTCCCCATAATCGTAGGGATCAGAGCTGTGGCACTGGCCATATCAGAGATTACGTATGCTGCAACTCCCCAAGCGGAGAGTATCCCTCCGACCAATATCGACATCAGTGGCATTTCCATTCCCAGAAATTTGTAACTCATTTTCGTCACCTAACCGTATGCATA